>NZ_JAAKYA010000087.1:40640-50325 GCF_011044775.1 Limisphaera ngatamarikiensis
ACCGCAGCTCTCGCTCGAAGAGCAAATCCTGCTCATCGAGCTGCAGCGGCAAGCCACACAGGACAGGGTGGCCCGCGGTGAAATGCCGCCCCTGCCCCCAACCGAACTCACGCCACCCTCGGCCCTGCCCACACCCACCCCACCTGCACCGCCCGTCCCCACCGTTCCCCCTGTACCTGGCCAATAACCGATCTTGTCGCCTTGGGTTATTGAGGGGGGGCACCCCTTTTGGCCCCGGCCCCGGCCCTTTGTTACCGCCTGCACCCGGCACACCACAAAGTTCCAACCAGCAGGCCAAAACCGATCACGGCCCGGCCGGCCGTGAACTCCCCCGGCCAAGACCAGCAGGACGGTCCAACCGTCGATGGGTGGCCGGCGCGCTCACCCTCGTCTAACTGGACTTTTAAAGGACCTGCGTCTGGCAGACCAGCACTTGCAATCACCGAACCCGGGTTGACGCCACTTGGAGAGGCGATTCCGCTGACGGAGCCCCGTACGATGGTCCACACTTGGACAATCCGCAGCCCGGGTCGATCCGCCCACCTTGGATGAGCTCAAGAAAGAACCGGCGCAGCGAGTTCAGTTTCCCTGCCCATGCGACTTCCACCCGACCTCCGTTTCAAGTGCGGATCGGGACCGGAGGAACGGGGACCGGCGGCAGTGAAGGTTCGGCCGCGGACTCGGGCTCGGCTCGCGCCGGTTCCAACGCAGGTTGAGGCACAGCCACACCCCGGTTCAGCGCGACGCTGAAGCCCACCAAGCCCGTGAAGTAATAGAACTCAGCGTAGAAAGCCCCGAACACAACCAGAAAGTGCACCACACGGGCGCAGAACAACGCCAGCAGGAAAGTGTTCAACGTCTTGAGCTCGGGCGGACCGTAACGGTAATTCCGCACCAGCACCCGCCACGCAGCGTACCAAAACCACAGCACCCCGATCGCACCCCACACGCCCAGCGGCACGATGATGGACAATGGCCCGTTGTGATAATCGCCTGCCAGTTCGGCCAACTCCCCCGGAGTCAGCTCCCCCTGTCCCCGAAGGCGGTCGAACCGCCGAAACTGGGCCATCTCGAGGTCGCGCACATTGATGGCGTACCCCTTGCCCAGCCAGAAATATTTCGGGACATCCACGACCACGCGTTGCCACAGGTCCAAACGCCATTGGGTCGACATCCGTGCATCTTCACGCACCTGCTCGATGCCCAACCATGGAATCCAAGAAAGCGACCGCTGCACCTGGTAAGGGAGGTGATGGGAAATGGGCAGCAACGACACAAACAATCCCACCAGCGCCACCCACAAGGGCAGGTACCGCACCTTCAGAAAGCCCTCCAGATAGAACTGGAAAGCGAGAATCAGCGCCGCCAATACCACGAAACTCCGATAACCTCCGAACGCCACGCCCAGGCTGAACGCCAGCACGACGACCAGCCGCCAGGGTTGGCGCATGTCGAAAATGCCGCGCAGCCCGTACCGGGCGGTCATATACCAAAGGCCGCACAACGAGGCGGTCGCCACACCGTAGAGGCGCCCCAACTGAAGTCCGGTGGGCGACGGAGCGTACAACACCGACCGCTCCACAGGAAAGATATAGTAGATAAATCGGAGCCATTCCGGCACCTGCTGAACCACGCTGCTGAGCGCCAGGGTCAAACCGCCCAGGAAAAACAATCCCGTGTACTTCAACGCCTTCTCAGGCGGAATCGGACGAGCGCTCAGGGCAAAATAACCCAGAATCGCCCCCGCCAACGCAACGTAACGGCTGCCACCGCCGACCTCCGACCCGGCAAAACCGAACCCGGCACCGCCGGTAAGGGCAAATGTCACCAGCAACACCCCGCTCAAATACACCAGCGGCCAGGTCACCGAAGGCACCAAAATCGGCTTGTTCCGACGGTCCACCGCGTACATGAGCAAAATGATCAGAATGCTGATGCCGGTCAGAACCAATCGCAAGGGAGGTCGTCCCGGTAAAAACGGGACCACCGCCAGCGTATGCCACGAAAGGATCAACAACGGCTGATGCCAGTTCAGAAGGATCGGAATCAACAGCACCACAAACACCAACCCCAACACCACCACGGAGGTGATGTCCGAAGGCAACGCCAGGTAATACCCCAGCACCACCGCCAGTGGGAGGCAGATGGTGTATACCAGTGCCGAGCGGACGACTTGTCGCGGATCGCTCATGGATCAAACCAGGTTTCAACCGCAGTTCTTCGTACCAGTGTAGAATCCGGTCACCCGCCTTTCCAGCCCGGCTTTCAGGTTTTTCCCAACCCACCTTCCCGGACCACCAGGCCCAACGGACCTGATCCGCCAAAGAGACGATGGACCACACGACGGGAATCACCCGGCACGCGCTTTCGGACGCCATGCCTTAGGGCCCGCACAAGCCCGACCGTCCCCAGAATCCTTCGCATCCTGCACAACCGCTCAAAGATGCCCGCATGCGCAGCGGGGCCGAAACCCGCGCGGCCCCGGCGGTGGGCCCACTCAAACCGGTCCCCAAAACTTCGTAACCTTCGGAACCGCCATGCGCCCCGGCCTGCCGCCTCCTCACGGCCACTCCCAACAGAGCACGCGGCGTCCCGATAAACCCGTCTTCCCGCCGTGCTCCCACCATTGCACACCCCAAGGGCCCGCACGCCCATCGGCCGGGCGCGCAGTTCAGAGGTTCACCAGCAACATGCCTGAAGGCCCCTGTCCCCCTGATGAAAAGCGATTCGCAAGGAGGGACCGCGTCCTTGCGGCTCCCAATAGGGGCCCTCAAAGTACCAAGATCGCAAACAGCCCAAGTTGTATAAGGTGCTGCTGTGGACTGCCCATGTACCAACCGCCCAAGCTTCTTCCCTGCCCAATCTACCCGCCCCCCTCTGTGTCCAACCTCTGTGCCCTTTATGCCTCTGTGGTCTGTTTCCCCAACCGTGCCTCCGTGGTTCCCCGGGCGGTTCTTCCGTCAGTCCCGCACGCTCGAAAAGGGTGATCGCCCCCAATAGTCCACCGGCCGAAAGGACGCGACCAGAGACCGTAAGCCCGGACGGGTCAAGCCCACGAATATGGCGTCCGCCCCCGGCCCGAGGGCGTTATCCATTTCTCCGACAGCCCGTTCCGTTCCGCGCCTGCACACCCCGGACAGGCAACCCCGGGGACATAAAACTTGAGAGGGGCTCCAACCGCTGTTAGTGTTCCAGCGAAGCATGGCTCAGGGGCTCCATCTGTCCCAGCGGCTCACCCAGTCGCTGATCCTGGCACCGCAACTGCAGCAGTCGCTGGCATTGCTGCAGGCGCCGTTGCTTGAGCTCAAAAGCCTGGTCGAGCAGGAGCTGCAGCAAAACCCCGCCCTCGAAGAATTGCCCCCCGGCACCGCCGACGCCGAAAACCCCGTCGCCCACGCAGCCGATCTGGAACGGTTGGATCCGGCCGAGCCACCCCCGGATGTCCGTTACGACCCCACGGTCGAACGGCCCGGCGAACCCGTGGACGATTTCCAGGCGGAGCTCGACCGGCTGCTGCAGATGGACCAGGAATGGCGGGAACACTTCCACCAAACGCAGCTCGCGCAGCAGGTCACGCCCGAGGACGAGGAACGGCGGCAGTTCATGTTCGATTCCCTGGTGGCCACACCGTCCCTGCAACAGGATCTCCTGGAGCAGATGCGGGAATCAGACCTGCCCGAGGCGGATTACCCGGTCGGAGAACTCATCATCGGCAACGTGGACGATCGGGGCTACCTGACCGCCACCGTGGAGGAAATCGCCCGGGAGGCGGGAACGACGCCCGACCACGTGGAGCGGGTCCTGCGGGTCATTCAGAGCCTGGAACCTCCCGGCGTGGCGGCGCGGAACCTTCAGGAGTGCCTGCTGCTGCAGCTCGAACGGGCAGGGCAGCAGGACAGCCTCGAGTACCGCATCATCCGGGATCACATGGATCTGTTGGCGCGGCGCAAGGTGCCGGAGCTGGCACGGCTCACGGGCGCCACGGTGGAGGAGGTCCAGGCCGCACTGCAGCGTATTGCGCGACTGGATCCCCGTCCCGGCCGGGCATACGCGCCGGACACGGATCTTTATGTGGTGCCCGAGGTATTCGTACAGAAGGTGGGCGATGAGTACGTGGTCACTGCCAACCAGGATTACCTGCCCCGCCTGCGCATCAGCCCCACGTACCGCGACCTCATGAGCCGGGCCCCGGTGGACACGGTGGCGCTGGCCCAAGCGTTTGAGGGGTGCGCGGGCGAGGTCCGGGCCTTGTTGGAACAAGCGCTGGAAGCCATCCGCGCGGAAAAGGATCAGGAAGCCCTGCAACGGTTGAAACAAATCGCCGAACACCCCGACCTGACCAGGGCCCAGCGCCAGGCCCTCCAGGTCGCCCAGGCGCAACTGATGGAAAAGGCCGCGTTCGTGGAGGCACGGAATTTCATCCGGGAAAAGATCCGGGCCGGCCGGTTCCTCATCCGCAGCATCGCGCAACGACAGGAGACCATCCTCAACATCGCCCGCGAAATCGTGAAACGGCAGCGGGACTTTTTCGACAAGGGACCGGCCCACCTCAAACCCCTGACCATGGCGGCCGTGGCCGAGGCCGTGGGCGTGCACGAAACCACGGTCAGCCGGGCCGTCAACGGCAAGTACATGCAAACGCCGCGCGGCCTGTTCGAAATGCGATACTTCTTCAGCACCGGCATCCGCACCGCCTCGGGCGACGGCCTTTCCAACACCAGCGTGAAGGAAATGATCGCCGAGATCTTCCGCAACGAAGATCCCGCCCACCCGTTATCCGACGACGCCGTGGTCAGAATCCTCAAACAACGCGGCATTGAAATCGCCCGACGCACCGTGGCCAAGTACCGGATGGAACTGGGCATCCTGGCCTCCAATCTCCGCCGCGTCTACACCAGCCGACCCAAGGTCAGGGAGACCGGCCCCGCACCAACCACCACGGACACCGCCACCTTCTCCGGGCCCCGACCCACCCAGGCCCCCGGTTCAGGAGTCCAAACCGAGTCCACCCCGTCGCCATCGGAGCCCGCACCGGCCATGGCCGAACCCGTGAGTGCCCCCGCACCGAACCCGGCCGACAGCAACGCCCCCACCTCCGGGGCCGGACAGCCCGCACACCCGCCCGCCACCATCGACGCCGAACCCATTGCGACCCCGAATCCCCCCGCGCCAAGCTGCGCGCCCGAACCTGTTCCTTCCAACCCGGACGCCTCATGCGCCAGGGCGGCTGCAGCTCCGATCACGGCCGCGACTCCCACCGGCGGGGCACCAATCGAAAGTGTTACGCCTGCCGCATGCGGTAACGATGAGCCGTCTTCGCAGCCAGAGGGGCGTCCCGGTTGACCGGGGGTAAGGGCTGGGCCGGGCACAGGAGGCTGCGCAAGGCACCGCGCCGCCGGGGCCATGACCATCGGCGGCCTGCCAACGCGGTACCGGGGGTTCCGGCGCATACGGCTGCGGCCGGCGATGACAGAACCGTGTCTTGAAAGGGCTACCTATGAAAGGGTTCCTGTGCAGTTGCCTTCTGGGTTGTAGTGTGAGCGTGGTCTTTGCCGCGGAACGGTTGACCTACGCCGATCTCGCGCGGCGTTTGGTGGACCTGGAACATCTGGCCACACTGCCCGAACCCGGAGAGCGAACCATCCAGTGGTCCAGCTATGATCGGGCCAGTCGATACGACGAGGCCACCGGTCGTTACGTGGGGTGGGACGCCAACGCAGACGGTCATGGCATCCTCCGGCGTGAGGGCAACCTCCAGGTCCTGGCAGAAATGAAAGGGCCGGGCGTGATTTGGCGAATGTGGTCGGCCACACCCAGGGAGGGACACGTGCGCATCTACCTGGACGACGAATCCGAGCCGGTCTTGGACCTGCCCTTTGTCGCCTACTTCGATGGGCGTCACGCGCCGTTCACCCGCACCGTGCTGGTCCATCGGGTGGCCATGGGTTGGAACAACTACACCCCCATCCCGTTCCGTAAATCCTGCAGAATCGTGGCCGAAGACGGCTGGGGCGACTACTACCACTTCACCTGCACCCTTTTCCCCGAAGGCACCGAGCTGCCCACGTTCCGCCCGGAACTTGCGCCCGAGGACGCCGCGGCCCTCGACGAGGTGGACAGGCTCTTGCAACAATGCGGACCGCGCACGCCCCGGGAGGAAATCGGCCGCGACACCTTCGAAGGTACGCTGGGCCCCGGGGACAGCCACCGCATCCGTCGCACCGGGCCCGGCGCCATTACCTTGATCCGGGCCCGTGTCACCGGCCTGACACCGAGCGAAGCCGAGGACGCACTGCGGGCGCTGGTGCTGGAAATCGCCTGGGACGACGAGCCCCGCCCGTCCGTCTGGACGCCGTTGGGCGATTTCTTCGGCACCGCACCGGGGTTGAATCCCTACCGGTCGTTCCCATGTGGGCTGACCGAGGACGGCTGGTTCTACGCCAATTGGTACATGCCCTTTGCGCGCTCGTTCGAGCTCAGGATCCACAACGAAGGGTCGGCGCCCCGCGCGGTGGCCCTCGAGGTCGTCACGGAACGGTTGCGCCGCGACGTGACCGCTTACGGTCGGTTCCACGCCAAATGGCACCGCGACGAGTTCCTCCCCACCGAATCGGAACGGTGGCTGGACTGGCCCCTGCTCAAGACCACCGGCCGCGGCCGATTCGTCGGCGTCATGTTGCATGTCTGGAACCCGCGCGGCGCCTGGTGGGGTGAAGGCGACGAAAAGTTCTTCGTGGACGGGGAAAAATTCCCCTCCATCTTTGGCACCGGGTCCGAAGATTACTTCGGCTATGCATGGTGTTGCCCGGACCTCTTCCAACACGCCTATCACAACCAGACCCGCAACGACGGCAACAACAAGGGCCACATCTCCGTCAACCGCTGGCATGTGCCGGATCAGGTGCCGTTCCAGAAATCGCTCGAAGCCTGCATCGAAAAATACTTCCCCAACCACCGGCCCACGCTCTACGCCGCCACGGTTTACTGGTACCTGGCCCCCGACGGGCACGATCCCTACGCGCTGCCGCCGATCGAGCACAGGATCGGCTACGCCCGGGCACCCGTCTACCCGCGGATCCCCGGCGCCATCGAAGGCGAGCAACTCAAGATCCTGGCCTGCACCGGCGGCCGTCCCCAGGAACAGGACATGAGCGGTTGGGGCGACGGCTGGAGCCACGACGCGCAGCTGTGGTGGATCGAGGGTCGCCCCGGGGATCGCCTTGACCTGGAACTGCCGGTGGAAAACTCAGGGCGCTACCGCATCGAGGTCCATATGACGCGCGCCCGAGATTACGGAATCGTCCGGTTCCACCTTGACGGTCAACCCCTGGGCGACCCGGTGGACCTCTATCATCCGCGCGTGGTGCCCACCGGTCCCGTACAATTGGGGGAACGGGAACTGGCGGCCGGGCCCCATGTTCTGACGGTGGAAATCGTGGCGAAGAATCCCGAGGCCATCCCCGCCCACATGTTCGGGCTCGACTACGTGAAACTCACCCCGGTGTCGGAGGTCCGCGCCCGTCCGGACGACAACGGAACACCCCAAACCAGCCGCTAAACGTCTCGATGCACGCCGTCCGGTACCCGAAGGGTGCCCCGAAGCCTGCCTGACGTGGAAGATGCACATGGGGCGAGACTGCATCCCGGAACAGTCGTTGGCTCCGAAGGAGTCACGGCGGTGACGCCGGTTTTTCGAGCGTGCGAACCGGCTGAACACAAGGACTCCGTGGCCGGGCGGCATACAATCTCGGCCGCCCTCGGCACCCAACCCGGGCACCCATCCGGGCCGGATCCCGGTTCAGCACCTGCTGCGTGCAGCCGTGAATTGATCTCGCTGCCCTGGCAGAAACTGCAGTCATACCCTTCCCAGCGCCCGCCGAACACCGCCGGGCCACTCGCCCATGAGTACGCGTCCGATTCCCAGCCTCCCCCTCGTCCGCCAAAAGGATTGCCGCGCAGCGGCCCGGGTCCTTAACTGAACCGGCAATGATGCCACGACATTGGAGCGGGAGGAATCGGTGCCCGGGAGTGCCCGGCTGGATCTGGCTGCTCGGGGTGTGTGTGTTGTCCCTGACTGCCCAGGCGCAGACACAGCGACGACCCGGCACAAACCTCTGGTCGGTTCCGTTGGGATCGGGCAACCAGGCCCCGCCGGCGGTGGCGACGGACGGAACCGTCTACGTAGGGCTGTTTGACGGACGATTGATGGCCTTTGGCCCCGATGGACGGCGCCGATGGCAGTTCGCCACGGGCATGGAGATTCAATCCGCTCCCACCGTGGCGCCCGACGGCACCATCTACTTCGGATGCCGGGACCGGCGCTTGTACGCCGTCAGCGCCCAGGGTCGCTTGAAATGGTACGCGCGCACGGGTCAGTGGGTGGATGCCTCCCCTGCCCTGTTGTCCGATGGCACGGTCTGTTTCGGCTCGTGGGACGGTCAGTTCCGTGCCGTGTCACCCGAGGGTCAGGTGCGCTGGGTGTTTCAAGCCGGCGGAATCATTTCGGCGGGAGCGGCGGTGGGTTCGGATGACACCATTTACTTCGGCACGCACGGTGGGCGGCTGATCGCGCTGCGACCCGACGGGACGGAAAAGTGGAGTTACCAGGCCGACGGGGCCATCCTTTCCACACCGGCCCTGGATCCGCAAGGGAACGTTTATTTCACCACCGTGCGGGGCAGGCTCCTTTCGCTGGACCGTGACGGAAGGCTCCGTTGGGAAACGCACACGGGCAGCATCACAGCCTCCTCACCGGTCCTGGACCTGGACGGCCAGGTGTACGTGGGGGTCAACCGCGAACTGCGCGCCTACGATCCACAGGGGCGGATGCTCTGGCGATACGCCACCGGCGACGACATTGAGTCCGCCCCCACCCTGTGCGCCAACGGCACGGTCCTGGTGGGCAGCCGGGACGGCTCGATTCACGCAGTCAGCCCCGAGGGACGCTACCTGTGGCACAACTGGCTGGGTGGCTTCATTCTGTCGAACCCGGCGCTGGCGCGCGACGGTACCATCTACGTCCTGACCTACTACGCCCTCCACGCACTGCATCCCGAGGCACCGCTGGCCCCCTCCAACTGGCCCACGCTCCAGGGCAACAGCCAGCGAACCGGCCGAGGCCGGTACTGAGCCCACCGCCGCAATACGGTCCCTCAAGGGCTTGCAGGCCCAGGCGCACCCACCCATCCAGCGCCGGCTGACGCCCGCCCCAAACCTTAGCCATCGCCTGAGGTATTGCACCGGCGGGTGAAGATTTTT
Source organism: Limisphaera ngatamarikiensis (assembly GCF_011044775.1). NCBI lineage: Bacteria > Pseudomonadati > Verrucomicrobiota > Verrucomicrobiia > Limisphaerales > Limisphaeraceae > Limisphaera > Limisphaera ngatamarikiensis. Next base: position 49,899 of record NZ_JAAKYA010000087.1, read on the forward strand.
TTTGGGTTCGGCGTTGAATATCGTCGCGCGCCGTGCCTCAATGAAGCATGCCGACTTTCACCAAACGCTCGCCCAGGATCCGCTTCGAGTTTGTTGCCGCTCAAAAGCAGTCCACCCTGGGCGGCCTGCCCGCCCTGGAAGCGCTGGCCCAGCAGTTTGACCTCTGGCAAAAAATCCGCGCCCTGCCCGGACTGGACCCGCGCACCCGCACCTCCCACGGCTACAGCCCCGAACTGATCGTGGCCCAACTGATCTACTGCTTCTGCTCGGGCGGGGCCAGCCTGGCCGACGCCGAACGGCTCAACGACGAGCCACTGGTGCGCCAGCTGGCCCGCGTCAAAAAGTTCGCCGACCCGACCCAGCTGGGCCAATGGCTGCGCCAACAGAACGACACCTCGATCGCCGCGCTCTGGAACCTCAACGCGCA
>NZ_JAAKYA010000088.1 GCF_011044775.1 Limisphaera ngatamarikiensis
CAGCCGATTGCGCTGGCGCAGGATTCGTCGGAAGCAAGGTCGTTGGCCGCCATCGGAGTGCCCTCATATGCCAGGGCGTCGTCCATGGTGGCGGGAAGACGCTCACGCACCAACGAGGAAACCAGCGCGGTCAACATGGCCGTGGTGTACTCCGCCCCATACTGGCCGTTGGTGGAAGTTGACCTCTGACCCTCGGCGTATGTATAGAATAAGTCGTTGATGTACCATTCGGTCCAGCAGCGGCGCACATAGGTCCAAGAGCCGCCACAGGGCGTCGGAATGTTGGTTCTTTCTTCGCAAAATCTATACTCAGTATCGTTTGGCCAATCACTCCCATGAAGCCACGCGGTACAACCTGGCGGATAGGCGACCCCGTCGATATGAATACAGAAATTTCGACTTTCGCCGTTAGCGTAGTAGGAAACATCGACGTAATATTCAAGGCTGCCACTTGAGTTCCACTCAAACCCCCTAGGATCGCACCCGTCATGCTCAACCGACCGTGTCCGCTGCGTGCCGTCGGGTAACCGGCCGGGATCAATGATCGTCCCACCCGAGCTGGAGGTACCCGCACTTCCGAGTCTGCCATGAGGTGCTCGATTCACTCCGGATGTGTACCACTGGTCAATCAGCGAATTACCAGTCAGATACACGAGGAAAAACTTTGTCGGGCACTCGCCGCACGGGATGCCGATCTTTCCGCGGGTCGCACCTGCGTTGACCACCTGCGGTGTGATCGAG
>NZ_JAAKYA010000089.1:0-38123 GCF_011044775.1 Limisphaera ngatamarikiensis
CCACCCACCCCCTCCGGCCCTTCCTCCCGCCTTCACGGCTGCAACCGTTCAATCCGCCAGCCCCCGGCCCCATCCGGCACATACTCAAACCGATCGTGCAAACGGTTTTCCCGACCCTGCCAGAACTCATATCGCGTCGGCCGAACCCGGTATCCGCCCCAAAACGACGGTAACGGGATCTCCCCCGACGCAAACTTCCGCTTCATCTCCTCCCACTTCGCCTCCAGCAACGCCCGCGACGAAATCCGCCGGCTCTGCTCCGAAACCCACGCACCAATCTGGCTCCCGCGCGGCCGCCGCATGAAATAGGCCATCGCCTCGGCCGTCGACACCCGCGCCGCACGACCCTCAATCACCACCTGCCGGCTCAACGGCGCCCAGTAAAACAACAGGCAGACGTGCGGATTGGCCTCCATCTCGCGCGCCTTCCGACTCTCCAGGTTCGTGAAAAACACGAACCCATCGGCATCATAACTCTTCAGCAACACCATCCGCGCCGAGGGCCGGCCGTCCGGCCCCACCGTGCTCAAACACATCGCATTCGGATCCAGCTCCACATGCTCCCGCGCCTCCAAAAACCAACGCTCAAACTGCACCAGGGGATCCGGTGCCAAATCCCGCCGGTGCAACGGGCGGTTCTCAAACTCACGTCGCAAATCGAACAGATTCATCGCCCGCCCAGTCTGGCCCCACTCCGGACGAATCACAACGGAAGATCCGCCCCGGCCCGTTACCCCGGCCGGCCGTTACCCGCCCTTCCTCCGTCGCCTCGTCGCATGCCGCCTCACCCGCATGCAGGGCCAGACCCCAACCCGAATGCCCCTCGCGAAGCTCTCACCACAATGGCATCTTCAAACCGGGCGAGACCTTGGCCGAGGATCCACGCCGTGCCCGCGCCGCGGCATTGCCCCTCCCCGCCCCCAACATTACACTCCGGCGCCATGGCCGAAGCCACACCACAACAACCGGGTCCAGTCACCCGGCCGGATGGACGTCAGCCGCAACAACTGCGGCCGGTGCGGTTCATGAATCACATCGCACCATACGCCCTGGGATCCACCCTGATCGAATGGGGTCAAACCCGCGTCATCTGCGCGGTCACCCTCGACCCCACCGTGCCGCGCTGGAAAAAAGAACAGGGACTTCCCGGCGGGTGGCTCACCGCCGAGTATTCCATGCTCCCCTACTCCACCCTCCAGCGCAAACCCCGCGAAATCTCCAAAGGCCGTCCCGAGGGCCGCACCCAGGAAATCCAACGCCTCATCGGCCGGGCCCTGCGCACCGCCGTGGACCTCGAAAAACTCGGCGAACGCACGCTCTGGGTGGACTGCGACGTCCTCCAGGCCGACGGTGGCACCCGCACCGCAGCCATCACCGGCGGTTACGTCGCCCTGGCCCTGGCCGTCCAGCGCCTGCTGCAGGACGGTACCCTGGCCGAATCACCCTTGCGACCACCGGTCGCCGCCGTCAGCGTCGGCATCGTCCAGGGCCAGGTCCTGCTCGACCTGTGCTACCAGGAAGACGTCTCCGCCTGCGTGGACCTCAACCTCGTCATGAACGCACAGGGCGAATTCATCGAAATCCAGGGCTCCGGCGAGGAAGCCACCTTCACCGAATCGCAACTTACCGAAATGCTGGCCGCCGGCAGGGCCGGCATCCGGGAACTCATCCGGGCCCAGGAACAAGCCCTGCAGCAGGCCGGGCTCCTCACCGCCCCGGCCCCATCGGCACCCGCCTCCGCAACCACCGCGCCATGACCGCCCGCCCCACACGACTCTTCTTCATCCGCCACGCCGAGGTCGCCATCCCCTACCAACGGGTCTTCGCGGGCCGACTCGACATCCCGCTGTCCGAGGAAGGCCATCGCCAGGCCGCCGCCCTCGCCCCGTGGCTGGCACGGCTTGCACCCGACGCCCTCTACGCCAGCCCGATGCTCCGGGTCCGCCAAACCCTCCAACCCTGGCGCGACCTGGGCAGCCCCGAACCCATTTTCCGCCCGGAACTGCGCGAGGTGGACTTCGGCGAGTGGACCGGTGTGGCCTGGGACGACGTCCAACCCCGCTTCGGCCAAAGCCCATGGGACTGGCTGCGCCTGCTCGAGCAGAACGCCATCCGCAACGCCGAACCCTTCGATTCATTCCGCAACCGCGTGGCCGCCTGCCTCCAACAAATCCTCGATCAACACCCCGGCCGCCGCATCGCCGTCCTCTGCCACGGCGGCGTCATCCGCATGGCCCTGGCCTGGCTCTGCCAATGGCCCCTGGCCGCCACCGCCGTCCTTGCCGTGGACTACGCCAGCGTCACCACCGTGACCCTGCACAACCCGCGCGTGGAGCTGGAACTGCTAAACTACCAGCCCTGGCGGCCCATCCCCTGACCGCCCCGCAAACCACCGCCCGGCCCATGAGCCCCCCGTCCCATGAACCGGTACGCGCTTTCGTGGCTCTCGGCGCCAACCTCGGCAACCCGCGCGACACCTTCCGAGCCGTGCTGGCCAGGCTCAGCCGCAGCTCCCTGCAGCCTCTTCGGACCTCCTCCCTCTGGGAAACCGAGCCTGTGGATTGCCCGCCCGGCTCTCCCCCGTTCCTCAATGCAGTGGTGGAGATGGTCCCCTTGCCAACGCTGACCCCCGAATCACTGCTCGAACAACTGCTCCGGCTGGAACGAGAGTTCGGCCGATCCCCATCCCCCATCCGCAACGCACCCCGACCGCTCGACCTGGACCTGATTGCCTTCGGCGCGGAACAGCGCGCCACGGAGCGGCTTGTCCTGCCGCATCCCAGCGCTCATTTGCGCCGATTCGTCCTCGAACCCCTGGCAGAGCTGGCGCCCGACCTTGTCCTGCCCGGCCTGTCGCTTTCCGTCCGGGAACTCCTGGGGCGCCTTCCACCCAACCCGGCCGTCCGCCGCGTCGGTGTACTCACCCCGTTGGACTAAGCCGGTCGGCTGGACCCGCCCCGAGCCGGGCACAACCGCGCCCTTCAGCCCACCAACGAACGGCAGAACCGTTCGATCCGGTCCAGCCCCTTCTCCAGATTCGCCATGCTGGTGGCGTAACTGATCCGAATGTAATCGTCCGCACCGAACGCCACCCCGGGCACGGCCGCCACCTTCTCCGTCTCCAGCAACCGCTTGCAAAACTCCACCGACTTCAAACCCGTTCCCGAAATGTTCGGAAACAAATAGAACGCACCGCGCGCATTGACGCAGGACAAACCCGGGATCCGGTTCAAACGTTCCCACGCGTACCTGCGCCGGCGATCAAACTCGGCCAGCCACGTCTTCAAATGCTCCATCGGCCCGGTCAGGGCCGCCACACCGCCCTTCTGTGCGAAACTGGTCGGATTGCTCGTGCTGTGGCTCTGGATGGCATCAATGGCCCGCGCAATCGGCTCCGGCGCAGCCGTCCAACCCAGCCGCCAACCCGTCATGCTCCAGGCCTTGGCAAACCCGTGCACAATGATCGTGTGCTCATAATGCGCCCGTGAAAAACTCGCCACGCTCCGATGCACCGCCCCGTCGTACAGGAGATGCTCGTAAATCTCGTCGCTCATGATCAGCACCCCCTTCTCCACACACACGTCCCCCAGCGCGCGCACCTCCTCCGGCGTGTAGACCGTCCCGGTGGGGTTGCTCGGCGAATTCAAAATGAACAAACGCGTCCGCGGCGTGATGGCCGCCCGCAATTGCTCCGGCGTCACCTTGAACTCCGTCCGGTCCGTCGTCGGCAAAAACACCGGCGTCGCCCCCGCCAGCTTCACCATCTCCGGATAACTCACCCAGTAAGGACTCGGAATCAGCACCTCGTCGCCTTCCTGGCACGTCGCCAGGATGACGTTGTAGCACGCGTGCTTGCCCCCGCACGAAACGATGATCTGCTCCGGCTCGTATTCCAGTCCGTTCTCCCGTCGGTGCTTCTCCGCGATGGCCTTGCGCAGCTCGGGAATGCCCGCCGCCGGGGTGTACTTGGTAAAGCCGGCCGCCAACGCCGCCGCCGCTGCATCCTTGATGTGCTGCGGCGTGTCAAAGTCCGGCTCGCCCGCGCCAAACCCCACCAAGTCCTGTCCCTCCGCCTTCATCCGCTTCGCCTTCGCGTCAATCTCCAGCGTCAATGAAGGCGTCAGAGAAGCCGCCCTTTGTGAAATCCGGTAGTTCATAAACAAATCTGCCGTTGCTTAAACCCCCGACCGCATCTCCGCAAGCCTGAACTCGCCCCGAAACCCATCCAATCCCCGAACAAACCCAACCCCGACACCAAACCGGCCGGGCGACCCGGAATCATGCCAATCTGACTTCGCGCGGGCTCGAAGGCTGGCGAGTACGCGGCGCCCGGCCCGGCCCCGGCAGCCCGGCACCGAAAGAGGCTGCACTCCCACTTCCTTCCGACCGGCCTGCGCGAACACCCGGCCAATCGGGACCATCGGTCCCACCGACCGACCTCAATTCGGGCGGTGCCAAACGAGCCGGCCGGAGCTCCATGCAAGCCGACCGATTCGGGCACGAACGCGCGGGCCGGACCAAATACGGCCGCCCGCTCAAAGGGATTGGTTCTTCGCCCCGCAACCATCACGGCGCCGGCAGGGCAAGGGGACACTTGACCCCGGATGGCCTCGCGTTTAGCTTGGCAGTGTTCCGAGTGGTGGTCGTAGCTCAGCCTGGTTAGAGCCCCAGACTGTGGATCTGGCTGTCGCGGGTTCAAATCCCGTCGACCACCCCATTTTCATGGCCGGCCTGCCAGGGCCGGCCCCGCGCATCCGTAGCTCAATTGGATAGAGCTTCTGACTTCGGATCAGAAGGTTGCAGGTTCGAGTCCTGCCGGATGCGCCACTTCTGTTTGCAGGGACGGCTTCCACCGGTCCGCCTGTCCCCCGCCCCACCCCGGCTACGATGCAGCCCTGCACCGTCAGGAACCGGTCTGCCCTGCAGAACTCCGTGTGGAGTGGGGCCGAACACGGGTTGGATCCCGGGTCCCCCGTTCCCGCAGTTGCCAGACGGAACCCTTTTTCCGTGCGCAGGATTGCGCGCCGGCGTTCAACGGGGGGTCTTGCGCAACGAGCCGAAATGGTTATGCTCGTATTGTCCTGAGAGGCGGGGTAGCCAAGTGGTAAGGCAGGGCTCTGCAAAAGCCCCATACGTCGGTTCGATTCCGACCCTCGCCTCCATTTTTGTTCCCCGATTCTCCCCACGCCGCCAACCAGGGAACGTGGTGCCCGCCGACACGACCCGGCGCTTCCAACCCTTGCGGAATCCGAGCCCTGGCCGCGCGTCACTTCAGGGCATGAGTCCCTCCGCCCTGCAGCCACCCACCGGGCCATGAACAAACCTGGAGGCCCAGCCCCGGCAGAGAATGGACCCGGACCCACACGGCTGGACACAATCCGCCCGCCCCAACCCGCCCGCTCAGTCACCCTCCGGAGCGCCACGGTCCAGCCCGGTCATCGGGGTAGAAAGGGCTGCACCGGTCGTCACCAGGGCCGTGGGGATTAAAAACCGGTACCAGCAGCCGAGCTGCACGAGCTGGATCGCCCCGGAAACGCCGTTGCGCCGGACTCAAGGTCAAAAGCCGCCGTTTTTGCAGCAAAACACGCTTCATCCCGGGTCCCGGGGCATCCGCCGGACTTAAGCGTCGGGCAGTACTCACCGATACATACGGAGAGGTCCACTCCGGGTCCGGACCGGGCCGCTGAGGGGTTTGCCTCCTGATCCAATGCTTTCCGTGCCGCCGGCAGACCCTCCGCGAAAAAGAATTGTCAGCGACCGGCCGATGGCGCATGGTGAAATGCGGCGCGGCCGTGTCGGGCGGGTTACAAACCGGTTCCGACACGCGGCTGGTGCCGCCGAGGAAGGGGGCTGAAGCGGAAACCGGCTCGGTGAGGACCAGCAACCGATCTCCCGGGAACGCACCTGTGGAAGACAAGGTTCAGTTACAACGCTTTGAACTGAAGTATCGCGTGGACGAGTCCACGGCCCGCGCCATCCGCGAGTTTGTCAGCGGTTATTTGGAACCGGACGAGTACGGTTTGGACAAACCGGATTACTCCTATCGGATCCACAGCCTGTACCTGGACTCGGACGATTTGCGCTGTTTCTGGGACGTCTTCAACAGCAACAAGAACCGGTTCAAGTTGCGGATCCGCTATTACGACGACCGCCCGGATACACCGGCGTTCTGCGAGATCAAACGACGGGTGAACGACGCCATTCTGAAGCAGCGGTGCGCCATCCGCAAAGAGGTGGTGCCGCAATTGCTGGCCGGGCAGCTGCCGGACCCGTCCTACCTGTTGTCCCGGAAGCCGCAACAGTTGGAGGCCCTGCAGGAGTTCTGCCGCCGGATCACGGACCTGAACGCCAAACCGCGAACCCACGTCAGCTACCTGCGCGAGGCCTGGGTCAGCCCAGGCAGCAACGCCGTGCGGGTCTGCATCGACCGCAAGGTCTGCAGCGAACCCCAGTTCACACCGGAACTGAAAACCACAATGGAAAATCCGGTCATGCCGTTTGAGCCGGAGGTCATTGTCGAACTCAAATTCACCGGCCGGTTCCCCAATTGGATGGGAGATCTGGTACGCAGGTTTGGCCTGCGACAGGTCAGCTCCGCCAAATACGCCGACGGCGTGGCCCTGCTGGGGGAACGCCGATTGGCACCGGAAACCTTGACCTTCCTCCGCGAAGATTTCCTGGAACGGTTGTTGCAGCGACATCAGGTGCCCGCAAGCGGGCGGGCCACAAAGGAGTAACAGGAGGCGAATGTGAACGACTTACCCGCCATGAACGAGCTTTGGAGCCTGTTCTTCGGCGCGGATTTCTCACTGCAGCCGGTCAACGTGCCGGCGCTGTTGTTGGGACTGTGCCTCGCGTTCCTCGCGGGATTAAGTATTTCGTGGACGTACATGACCACCCACGCCGGTCTGTCCTATTCACGGTCCTTCGTGAATTCGCTGGTGGTCATCCCGCTGATCGTGACCGTGGTGATGCAGGTGCTGAACAACAACCTGGTCACGGCCTTCGGCCTGATGGCGGTGTTCGCCATCGTCCGCTTCCGCAACGTGCTGCGAGACACACTGGACACCAGCTACATCCTCAGCGTGATCGCCGTGGGCATGGCCTGCGGCACGCAACGGTTTTCGCTGGCGGTCATCGCGACACTGACGCTCGTGGCGGTGATGTTCTTCCTCTGGTACACGTCGTATGGGACGCGACACCGGTACGACCTCATCGTCAACCTGCACTGGGGCCGGCCCGCTGCCGAGCTGCCCTACCTGGTGCGGGTCCTCGAGCGCCACAGCCGGTCGGTCCACTGCGCCACGCGCCGCTCCGACGAGCGGCAACAGGGCCTGGACCTCTCGTATCGTCTGCTGCTGCGGGATCCCTCCCGCGTGGACGATCTGCTGAACGAATTGCGGGCGCTGGAGGGGGTGTCGCGCCTGACCAGCCTGCAAGCCCAGGAAGAGTCGGAGTTGTGAAGCCATGAAGCCGGAACCTCTGCCTCCCATACCCAGTCCACCGGCCCAATGGTGGCGGATGATCCGCATGAACGTGCTACCGGCGCTGGCGTTCGTGACGGCGCTGGCCCTTGCCGTGCAACTTTGGCGCTTCAACATGGCCAGCCCCCTGCTGGTCGGCACGGCATCTGGACCCCGGGCGGACATCATCTCGCCGCGACCGGGTCGGCTGTCGCAGTTGCATGTGGGTCTCTACCAGCCGGTCCGGGCCGGCCAACCCGTGGCCGTGGTGGAAGCCGTGGACCCGGCGGTCCTCAGCAACACCGTGCGCGTCATCCGGGCCGAGATGGATGCCATTCTGGCCGACATGGCCTACCCCACCGATGACCGGCTCCGCTATGCACAGTACCAGCTGGACTGGCTGCGGGAACGCGCCGACCTCCTCACGGCCAGGGCCCAGCTCGGTTACGCCGAGCGCGAATACCAGCGGATCCGCAAACTGGTGGAGGAACAGGTGGCCAGCCAGGATGCCCTGGACATCGCGCTGCGAGACCTGGAACAGGCCCGTCAACTGGTCGCGGAAAAGCAGGCCGCCGTGGACACGGCCGCAAAACTCCTGGAAGAGTTGGACCCGAGCAGGCGCACCATCGAGTCTCCACAGGTCCGGGCGGCTCTCGCTCTGGCCGAGGAACGACTGCACCTGGCCGAGGCCGAAATGCGGCCGATTGTGCTTACCGCCCCCATCGACGGCGTGGTGACTGCCGTGAACAAGTTCCCCGGCAGCATGGTGGCCACGGCCGAGCCGATCGTCACCATCGCCAGCTCGCACGTGGAGCATATTGTCGGTTTCATCCCGCAGCCGCTCCGCGTGGAACCGGTCGAGGGTATGGAGGTCGAAGTACGGAGCCGGGGAGTTCACCGCACCATTGGCTACGGCCGGGTCCTGCACGTGGGGGCACGAATCGAGTTGTTTGACGCGCCGCTCCGCATTCGCGGACTCGGCAACGCCCAGCAGCGCGGCCTGCCCATCATCGTCAGCGTGCCGCCGAACATGAAGCTGCGACCGGGCGAGCTGGTGGACCTGGCCCTGGGACCGGTGCCGGCAACCGCCACGGCAACACAGTGATCGCGTGTTGGGGCATCGCCCGACCCCCGGAAGGACACTTGCCGACCTGACGGAAACGATTCCGCCGCGCGCAACAGCGCAGTACCGGTTAGCGGCGCCCCAACGGCGGTAGCGACCGGAACGCTTCCACCAGCGCCCGCACCCGTTGCGGATCCACCGGGCGTTCCACCTGGCCGTCTTCCTTCAGGGAACTACCCACCAAATAACCATCGGCCTCGGCATATTGCCCCAGATTCTGCGGGGTGATACCGCTACCGACAAGGATGCGGGCACCGGGACAGGCGGCGCGAAGCCGGCGGAGCTCCTCGGGATCGGCCGGTTGGCTCGTGGCCGGGCCGGAAAGAATGAGGGCATCAGCCAGCCCGCGCTTCCAGGTATCCCAGGCGGCAATTTCCAAACTCCAGTTGCCCAAGGGCACCGCATGCTTGACCAGCACGTCAGCCCAAATGGCTGTATCCGGTGCCACACTCCGGCGATAACGAAGCGTCCCATGGGCGTCGCCTTCGATCAGCCCCTGATCGGTCAACATCGCGCCCACATGCACATTGATGCGGACGAAACTGCCGCCGCAGGCAGCACAAAGGGCCAGGGCCGCACGCGCGTCGTTGCGCAGCACATTAAAGCCGATGGGCAGGGAAACCGCCTCGCATACCGCAGCGGCCACCACGGCCATCGCCGCCACGGTCTCCGGCCCGACCGGTCCCCGGCTGAAAGGAATGTCTCCGAAGTTCTCGATGCACAACGCATCCACGCCACCTTCCGCATAAGCACGGGCATCCGCAACCGCGGCCCGAATGACTTCCTCCATGCTCCCCGCCCAACGCGGGGACCCGGGCAAAGGACGGAGGTGAAGCACGCCCACCAACAGGCGACGCCCGCTTGCAAACAAATCCAGTGGCCCCCGGCCCGCCCAGGTCGCAGACCTGCCCTGACCCCCCGGTATTTGGACCTTGCGGGTCATGAGACTCCCTGATTTGCGTGGGATGAGCCCGGCAAGGCCGGCCCGGGTTCCGACACACCGGAGCGACCGCCCCTCGGCCGCCGCGTGCGGGCACGCTCGCCCGAGGGGGGATCGGACGACGGAGGGGTCGTGGATGTCGGGGCTGCGGGCCGGGCATGGAGCAGGCGCAACGCCTCAAGCGCAGCCTCCGTTTCCGCGGCCTTTTTGCTGGGGCCCTTGCCGCGCCCCAGTTCGCGACCCTCGTGCCAGACGGCACATTCAAAAACGCGCGCGTGGTCGGGGCCGCTAACACTGACCAGGCGATATTCTGGCGGGTTCGCCGAGCTCGCCTGCAACAACTCCTGCAGATCTCCCTTGGGATTGTCCGGCCAGGGCAGGTCCTCCACCCGGGCCAACAAGGGCCCGAACTCCCGCAGCACAAACTGTCGGGCCACTTCCAGACCGGCGTCCAGGTACAACGCGCCCAGCACAGCCTCATATGCGTCGGCCAGGGCGGACAACCGCTGCCGGCCGCCGAGGCGCTCCTCACCGGCGCTGAGCACAAGATAAAGTCCCAGGTCAATGGCGCGCGCGCGTTCCGCCAGGGTACGGCGGTTGACCAGACGCGCGCGTGCCTTGGTCAAACGGCCCTCCTCGTACCCCGGATACCGCTCGTACAGCGCCTGGCTCAGGATCAGGCCCAGCACGGCGTCGCCCAAGAATTCAAGACGCTGATTCGTGGGCGGGGCCTGCTCGGCATCGGCCGCCACCGAGGGATGCGTCAAAGCCGTTCGCAGGAGGTTTCGATCCCGAAACCGCCAGCCCAGGCGTTCCTCCAACTCTTCCACCTGTCGGACCGATCCCATCAAGTTTCAAGGCCTCGCAGGTGCATCCGGCGCCGCCATCGCAGCCTCGGTCCCCGTCTCACCGGTGGCACCCGGGTCCGATCCCGGGTCCGATCCGGCCGGCGGCAGCCCTTGTTCCAATAACCGGGCAACCTCCCGCTGCACCTCATCCAGTTCCGACAGTTTCAAAGCCGGATCCTGCACGGTGAAAACGTCGCCCGTCCGGGTGTGTTCGTAGACGAAGATGCGACAGCCGTCGCGCCAAAACTGCTCTTTGACACGCAGCAGCCGCTTCCGCTCCATCATCACCGCCAGGATGTAAACCGCCGACCGATACCGGGGATCACCCCGCTCGCAAAGCTGGCGCAACAGGCTTTCGGCAGCATCGCGCTGAATGGGTTCTCGCGGCGGCGGCGGCGCCTCGTAAACGCCCCGCCAGAGGGAAACCACCTCCGGACGTGTCCGGGCTTCCTGACGATACCTCGTCTCCCAGCACTCCGGGCAGACGTCCTGCCGGCGGTACCGGCCCGCGTCCGCGTCCGCCCACAACAGCGTGTGGTAGGGCTGTCGATCAGAGAACCTCCGACCACACCCCTGACATTCCGAAGCCCGGGTCTGAATCTGCCAGTCGTTCATGAAGTGCCCCTGGGAAAGGAAAAAATCTGGCTGTCCGGCATGGATTCGAACCATGACAAAGGGCTCCAAAGACCCTTGTGCTACCGTTACACCACCGGACAGGCACCTCAAACATAGCCAGAGCCCCTTTCCAGGAAAAGGGGAAAATCACGGACCCACGCCCGCCCCAACCAGCAACCCGGGCCAAAAACACCACCCGCCCAAACGCCGGCAGGTTGCACCCCCCGCCCCCACCGCGGCCGGACAACCACGCCGGCCCCGGGACCTCGCGCAACCCGCCGGGCTGCCGAACCGTCCTCGCCGTCTCCGCACCTGCCCGCACACCCCTGCAACGAGAACGTCTCGCAGCCGGTGACAAACCAACATTCCAAGGTTCATTGCCCTCCAGGTTTCGCCGCCCACCACGGGACCATCAAATGGCCCGGCCGCGCCGTACTCGCAACATCCCAACAGGGCCCCGCCGGCCAGGGGTTCCGCAGCACCTACCTCTGCCCCCATCCGCAAGCCCCGCCCGGCCCTCGGCTCTGAAAACCCCACGAAAGCGGCACGGCGCATGCCGGCTGGCGACATTTCCAGTAACCAGGGCGCGCTTCAGCGTTGCCTTCCCGCATCCACGAAACGAGCATCAGAGTCATGAGACCTGCATGCGGCACCATCCGTTTCGGACTTCGCCTGGCCACCCTTTCCCTCGTCATGGTGGCAGGCACTGCCCCAACCCCCGCAGCCGAGCCCGCAACCACACCCACCGAACCCGCAGCCGGTTTGTGTGTGGTCACCTACAACCTCCGCTTCGCCAGTCCCACCGGACCCAACGCCTGGCCGATCCGTAGGCCCCTGGTGGTGGAGGCCATCCGTCGTCTCGACCCCGACGTCATGGGAACGCAGGAGGGATTGTACCAACAGCTCAGGGAGTTGGCGTCGGACCTGCCCGACTACGACTGGATCGGCCTGGGCCGCGACGGGGGCAGCCGGGGTGAATTCATGGCGGTTTTCTACCGGCGTTCGCGGCTGGAGCCGATGGCTTTCGACCATTTCTGGCTCTCGGACACGCCGGACCGGATCGGCTCGGCCACTTGGGGCAACCGGAATCGGCGCATGGTCACATGGGTGCAGTTTCTCGACCGAACCACGGGGCAGAAATTCTATCTCTGGAACACGCACCTCGACCATGAGGTACAGGCCGCACGGGAAAAAGGCGCTGCGCTGATCCGCGAACGCGTCGCCACCTTGAAAGACGGTTTGCCGGTGGTGTTGGTGGGGGATTTCAACGCGGCGGCGGGGGGAAATCCGGCCTACGACATTCTCACCCGCGACGGCTTCTTCACCGACACCTGGCTGATGGCCGGGGAACGGGAGGGCGAAAACCTGGGCACTTTCAACGGGTTTGAAAAAGTCCCGGTGGGCGGACCGCGAATCGATTGGATCCTTGTCCGGGGAAGGGCCGAGGTGGCGCGCGTGCGCATCGACGCCTGGCAAAAGGAGGGCCGCTTTCCCAGCGATCACTTTCCCGTGGCCGCATGGCTGCGCCTGGTCGCCGGGCCCTGAGGGCCGGCACTTGACTCCGGCTCCGGGAAGCGTTTAAGGATGAGAAGCGGTTCCACCTGCTGGATACCGCGCCGGGAGGGCCAGTTTAGCTCAGTGGTAGAGCATCCGATTTGTAATCGGACGGTCGTCGGTTCGAATCCGACAACTGGCTCCACTTTCTTTTTCCAGGGCGCGTCTGGCGACACGGCCTGCAGCGCCGCATGCCGCTGCTGGTCCAGCACCGACCGGTGCAGCGTCGGTTGAAGGCCGCGGCAATGCCTTCCCCTGCCCCAAGGGAAGCCACAATAGCTTCCCCATTCGCCGAGGGGTCGGGACAGAATCCGCGCTTCACCGCGAGGGACCGTGAGTCCGGCGCCGTTCGCGCGGACAGGATCGGAGGGAGGGGGCGGAGCGGGAAACCATCCGACCCAGGGCCCCCGCGCCTAGGATTTGCGGCGAAAGAGGGTCTCGCTGTCCAGGAGATTGAGTTCGGCCAGGTCCAGTCCCGCAGCGGGATTGCGCTCGCGGGCAATGCGAAGCTGCGCGGCCAGACGTTCACAGGCCGCGTTGGCGTAGTATTTGACCGCGCCCACGCTGCCCTTGGCCGGGAAAACCACCAGCAACATGCATGCGTTGTCCACACACCGCATGAACAGACTGTAATGTTCACCCTGCTGATAGGTGCTGGAAAAGTTGGATTCCTGGAGGAGGTTGGCGATGCTCTGATTGGCCATGAACGCCCCGGCCGCCAGGGCCGCCATGGTGGTGAGATCGAACCGGCGGTCGTCGCCCTGATGGGTGATGAGGAACCCGGCCTGATCGGTCAACAGGACGGCGGTGGCCTCGCACTGCGTCAGGAGCTCCCGCAGCACGGCGTCCAGGACCTGCACGTCGGATTCGAGCAACTGGGGCAAAGCGGCCATGTCATGCGTATTGCGGGATGCTCTGGTGGATGAATTTGTGCAGCAACAACCGGGTGATCATGTTGAGGGTCTCAAACACGCCCTCGCACCGGTTGGCACAAGCGGTAAAGGAGGGCACGCGCACGTCGCGATTGTTCAGCACAAACTCCAGGTACTCCACCGGGGCCGCATTGGGCAAATCCCGCTTGTTGTACTGAAGCACGTACGGGATCTCGTCAAGGTCCATCTTCAGCGTCCGAAGGTTGTCCTGGAGGTTTTGGAAGCTCTCCACGTTTTCGGCCATCTTCTCGTACTGGGAGTCGGCCACAAAAACAATGCCGTCCACACCCCGCAACACGAGTTGGCGCGTGGTGTTGTAGATGACCTGGCCCGGCACGGTGTAGAGCTGGAACTTGGTGCGGAACCCCCGAATGGACACGGCCTCAATGGGCAGGAAGTCGAAAAAGAGCGTGCGATCCGAGCTCGTGGCCAGCGAGACCAGCTTGCCCTTGTTACCGGCAGCGGTCTGTACGTGGTCATGGATCTGCACCAGATTGGTGGTTTTCCCGCCCATGGCGGGCCCGTAATACACGATTTTCACCTGCAGCTCGCGGGTTGCCTGGTTGATGATGGCCATGGGACTTACACGGTTTTGGGTTTGCGATCCAGTTCGGCCGCCAGCGCGGCCAGTTGAGCCGTGGGCAGCGGTTCTCCGGCACGTCCAAACGCGGCAAAGAAGAGGTTGTTGACGCGGAAGATCTTCCAGGGCACCTGCCCCACGGTGAAACTGAGGTTGTTCAGAGCCCCCATCCGCAGTTCCTGCGTGCACTGACTGACCTTTGCGTAAATCTGGGGCAGGAACGCGGCCAGGGTCTCGCTGTTGTACTGGGGCGGCACCTGACCCGCCACGCTCAGACCGTCCGGCAGGGCCACAAGGGCACCGGCAACGCCGGGCAAGGACACGGCGCGGTTCACCACTTCCGCGGGAGTGGTCGCCCGCCGGACCCATTCGGTCGTTCCGCCAACCCCGGCACCCGTGGGGGGCGTCTGCGCCGCGTCGGCAAGATCCAGCGGCGAATAGAAATTCGTATCCACGGGCTGCGCGCCAGAAGACGTTCCGGCCGCACCGGCGGGTGATTGGGGAGCGCCCCCCGCAGAAGCGGTCACGGCGGGTCCGGCACCCTGCGGCCCGGACGCGACCCCCACCGGCCGCCCGTGCTCATCGAACAGGTTGGGGATGCTTTCATCCGGCGCGAGCTCTCGGCGGGCGCGAGACACCGGCTTCCGTTGCTGCAAAAAGGCCGGTGCGACCACGGCAAGGGGCAACGCCAGGGGCATGGCATCATGCGGGGAGGCGTACGTGGCCACCGCAGGCCGAATCCACGCCCGGATCAACCGCCAGGGGAACTCCACCCGGCCCTGTCGCAGCCCCTTCTCAAGGATCGAGGCGGGAATGACCAGACGCCCGTCCGGCACATTGAGCCGGCCCAGCTCCTGTTGGATGGGGTCGGGCCAGCCCTTCGAAACGGACGTCAACGGCAGTTGCACCGTGCCGGGCAGCGGTTCGGTATTTGCCGGGCCCGAAGGTGTCTGGCCAACAGGGGGAACCGATACCGCAACCGCGGGCGTCGACCCGGTTTCGTGCTTATAAGTTTGGCCGTTGATCCCATGGCCAGCCGCAGCAGGGGCAACGGACGGTGGGGCCAGCGGTCCCGGACAAGCCGCAGGTGTCGGCGCACCGGCGCGAGCAAAA
The DNA here is from genome assembly GCF_011044775.1 of Limisphaera ngatamarikiensis. Classification (NCBI taxonomy): domain Bacteria; kingdom Pseudomonadati; phylum Verrucomicrobiota; class Verrucomicrobiia; order Limisphaerales; family Limisphaeraceae; genus Limisphaera; species Limisphaera ngatamarikiensis. The sequence continues at coordinate 15,169 of NZ_JAAKYA010000089.1, forward strand.
AAGGTTGTACCGGAACCCGGTGTCGCAGAAGGAGGGGGCGGCGCACCAGTAGGGGCCGGACTCAACCGACCAGAATCAACGGGACTCCGATAAAACGCGGTTTCATGGCTGCGGACCTGGTCCGGTACAGCACCGCCCGGGGCGTGAAACCGCGGCGCCGATTGAGCGTGCCCCTGGCCGTTCCCGTTGTCGTCGGCCACGCGCACGGCCAGACGGTTATGCCCTGCCCCCGATGGTGGGGCCGTTGACCCACCGGGTCCGAACGGACCCACAATGTCATCCGGCACACTCACGGTCTTCTGGTCGCGTCGTCGGGGCAGCCGCTCCACACCCACCCGCGGCAAAACCAACTCCAACGGCACCACAACGGGCGTTTCGTCCACATCGGGCCCACCCGACAGCGTTCCCGGCGCGGCCTGTCGCAGTTGGCCAAAGGTGATTTGAACCTGCCCCCGGGCCAGCTGCGGCAACAGGGATTCCAACGGCAGGCTGATCTCCAGGTCTGCCGGCACCGGCGCCCGAACCCGCGCCTTCAGTTCCTGCGGAAGCCGTTCCAATATCGGAAGTAAAGGCAGAAACACCCGCTCCCCACCGCCCCGAACGACGGATCCGGGAGCCACCGCGGTCGCCGCCCTGGGCATCTGGACCCCGATTACCGGTCCCCGCCCCACGGCTCCACCGTCGGAGGACCCGGCAGCCGGATGAGATGCCGGTGCAGCTGCAGGGCGTGCCACCGCAGGGCTGCGCGGAACACTCGAAGCAAGATGCGGAGCAACGGCTTTGAACACGGGCTGTGACCCACCGGACGACGTCCCGTCTCCGTCCATCCTTTCACCACGCTGGCCCTCACGTTCCTGCCGGAACCAGCGCAACGCCGTCTGCAACCACTTCTTCATCGTCAGTCTCCATTCGCGGCCCATGGTGCGCCCCACGGCCCGGACGGTGCCCTTCGGGGGCGTTCAGCCTTCGGCCACCGGTCGAAACGCAGTCACCAACCCCCGGCGACCACAGACAACTCAACTCGTGCAAAGCACCGTCCATGCCAAAATGAGACCGGGACGATTCGTTTGTGTTGGCGCTGTTCGATGCAATGTCCCCAAGGCCACCCGTGTGCCACCGCCGATCACACTCGACCGGGCCGCCCGGGTGTCTCGGCAGGGATTCCCCGACTACGGCGCCAGTCGCCATCGCCCAAACAGGCTCCCCATTAAACGCCGGGCTCTGTCCTGTCTTGAGACGCCCCCTGTACGGCGGCGGGTCATAGGCACCTGCGCGTGGGGACCACTCCGACCCGGGCTCTCAATGGGAAACACACTCTCGATCCTCGAAACGCCCCCAACACCTTCCACCTTCACGTCCTGCTAAAGTCTCCGTGCCAGGCAGCCGATGCTCACCCGGGGAGCAAGGGCCGGGGCTTGCTTCGGCAGCCCACTCGACCAGGGCCAACGCCGAGTCACGCGGTCGGAGCCGGGGAGGGCGGAACAATCCCTGCTCCGGGCTCGTTCCGGGGTCACCCGGCCGGGAGCCGACGGAAGGAGCGGACCGCACCGCGGTCCGCAACAGGCCTGCCCCGCACCTGGCCACCGGCAGATCGGCGGGGCCGGAAAAACAACCGGAGTCAGGGCCGGCAAAAACATCTGAGCCGTCCCTGCCGGGCCGGTCCTGCTGAAACGGCCGCCAGGCGGCCGATGAACAAAGCAGCTGAAGATGCAAACACGTCCGAAAGTCCTGTTGGTGGACGACGATCCGGACCTGCTGGAGCTGTACAGGGAGTTGTTGGCGCGGCTTCCCAGCAATCCGGAGATCCGTACTGCCAACACCGGACTCAAGGCGCTGGCTTTCTTGGAGGAGGAGCCGTTCCACCTGTTCCTCTGCGACCTCAAGATGCCAAAGATGGACGGCCTTCAAGTCCTGGCCGTGGTGCGGCGCAAGTACCCACAGCTGCGGACAGTCGCACTCACCGCCCTGACCGACGAGTCCCTGCGATCACGGGTCTACGCCCTCGGGGTGGACCTCTACTGGCAAAAGCCGGCCAATGAACGCGAGGTGCAACTGTTTCTGGATTCCCTGGAATCCCTGCTCAGCCGCGAGGCCTCGGGCGGATTCCGCGGCGTCCAGAGCAAGAGCCTGGTGGACCTCCTGCAGCTCGAGTGCCTCTCCCAAAACTCGACCGTCCTCCGCGTCACCAACGGCCCCTGGGAAGGCCGCATCTGGATTCTCCGGGGGGAACTCATTGACGCAGAAACGGAAGGCCTCGTCGGTGAAGAAGCCTTCGCCCACATTCTCAGTTGGAAAAGCGGCACGTTCGAACAGTTGCCACCCGATCCGGATCGCCCCCAACGGATCTTCAAATCCTGCAACGCCCTCCTGCTGGAAACGGCCCAGGCGATGGACGAATCGGGCACGGGAACCGAACCGCCCGGGGAACCCGAAATCCCGTCACCGCCGCCCCCTTTGGAACAAATTGCGCGGATGGAAAGGGTCAGCGCCGTCCTCCGTTTTGCCAGCGACCCGGCCGGGCCATGGGAGGGTCGCGGGATCGAATACCCGGAGCAGGTGCGCCGGTGGGCGCAGCATACCCTCGACCGCTACCAACGGCTGGGGGAGAAACTCGCCGTGGGACCGCTGGAACAGGTCCAGGGCTGGAGCTGGCAGCAACATGTGGGCCTGGCGCCCCTGCCCGACGGGGGATTGATGGTGGAATGGCACGGGCGAATCGCACCCGACCGTGCCCGCGAACAACTCCGCAAGGCCGTTGCGTTGTTGCAGCCATGAAGTGGATCCGAAACCACCCGGCACCCTTGCGTCCCCTGCCCGCCGGCAGCTTCACGGTGGATCGCAACGGGCACCTGCTCGCCTCCACCCTCCCCTCGGACTACCCGGTCAGCCTGCTGCGCGAGATTGCCCAGCCCTTGCTGGCCACATTCCGCGAGGCCCGCGACGCCGGTCTGGTGGTAACCGATTTGGTGGTGCATTTTCAGGGACTCAAAATCACGGCACGGGAACTGCGGGGCGGCGCCCTGGTTTTCGTCTTCCCGCAGACGCCCTTCACTACGCCGGCCTGAATCCCGGAGGGACCTATGGCTAGCAAACAGCTCGACCAGCTCATCCAGGAAATGGAAAACTATTGCGAGTGCTGGAAACAGTTCCATCACTTCGTCGATCTGGCGCGCGAGAAAAAATTCGGCCCGGAGGAGGAGGCGCAGTTCCTCGAGGTTAAAACCATCATCGTCCAGGAACTTGAACTCATCCTCGCCTCCGTGGAGGTGACCTCGCCCACCAAGGACGAGGTCCACAACGTGCTCAACCTCGCCCCGTCGCTGCGTTACCTCAGCGAATTAAACGACGCCGCCCTGCGCAACATCGAGAACCAGTGGCACAAGATCTATATCGGCCTCCATGCAATCCTCGGCCAACTCAAGGTGCGTCAGCGCCAGGAAGAGGGTCGTTCCTTCTTGTCCTTCCGCAAAAACAAGGAATCATGACGCCTCCCGGTCCGAACGCCGGCCGTTGGCCCCGGCCCGGGAAGGAAACGCGTCATGAACGAATGGTTGGCGGCCCTGCTCCTCGGCCTGGTCGAGGGACTCACGGAGTTCATCCCGGTCTCCTCCACCGGACATTTGTTGCTGGCGGAACAGCTCGGCGGTGTCGGACACCGCAGCGACCTATTCAACATCGTCATCCAGTGCGGCGCCGTGCTGGCCGTCCTGCCACTGTTCCCTGAACGCCTGCAACAGTTGCTCCGTCCCTGGACCGATCGGAGCGGAAGGGACTACGGACTGAAACTCCTAACCGCCTTCGGCATCACCGGCGTCGGCGGCGTGGTCCTGGAAAAATCCGGGTTTCAACTGCCCGAAAACCCCTTGCCCGTCGCACTGGCGCTTTTGATCGGCGGTATCGCCTTCCTGGCCGTCGAAGCCCGGCTGCAACGCCGACCGCCCACCGGCGGCGTCACCTGGGCTGTCGCCATCGCCGTGGGCTTGGGCCAGCTGGTGGCGGCCGTTTTCCCGGGAACCTCCCGCTCCGGCGCCACCATCCTCATGGCACTGTTGCTGGGAACCGCACGTCCCCAAGCCACCGAATTCTCCTTCCTGGTCGGCATACCCACCCTCCTGGCCGCCGGTGGACTGAAACTGTTCCAGGCCTGGCGGCACGGCATCAGGCCCGAGGAACCGTGGGCTGTCATCCTGTTGGCCACCGCCGTTTCGGCCCTCGTCTCGTTCGCCGCCGTCAGATGGATGCTCCGCTACGTGCAGACCCACACGTTCGCTTTGTTCGGATGGTACCGGATCGCACTGGGCGGCCTGATTCTCCTCCTGAGCGCCGCCCGCCCTTGAGACCCCCCCGATACCCGGGCCCTGACCCGCGGCCGAGCCGCGCGCGGTTGCGGCTTCAACGTCCCTGCGGCATGCTGGGCCACGTCGCATATGCGAACCGCCATCCACCCATCTCCTCGGATCCCGACCGCCTCCATGGCCACCGCGCTGCTAATCCTGTTCCTCGCCGGCGCAAAAGCTGCCACCGGCCACAGCCAACCCGTGGTTCTGGATCACGGGCCCGCGCGACTGGTGATCCTCCCGCAATCCGGCAGCCTCGTGCTGACCGACCTGCGCACCGGCGTCTCTTGGGAATGCGGCAGTGTGGACCGCCCCTGGGCCAGTGTGACACTGGCCGAGACCGGCGGCCGCAGCGATCTCCCCTTGGACCGCTGCGAAGTTGTCCCGGAACCGGAAGGGCTGCGGCTGCGGTTCCAAATCGGGTCGCGCCAGGGGCCGGCCGGGTTTGACCTGCGCATCACCCGCTTGCCGGACGGTCCCGGATTCGCCTTCCGCTGGCAGGCCGATCCCGCCCTGCCGGTCGCCCGCCTCCGCCTCTTCGAGGAACTGCGACTGGGTCAGTCCGGTGAAGCCGCAGCCGCGTTCGTCCCGGTCCGCATGGGCCTCCGCGTCCCGGCCGAAGGCTCCCAACCCTTCCACGCCCGATTCGAAACCTACGGATACGAGGGATGTCACATGGCCATGCTGGGTACCGCACGGCTCGGCTCGGCCGCGCTCTGGACATGGACAAATCCCGACGTCACCGTGGAATTGCAGCGGCGCCTGCAAGCGGGCCCCACCAATCACCCCGGCGCACGGCTCACCGCCGCGTTCGACCTGGGCCCCGCAGCCCGCGAAATCCGCTGGATCCCGGTCGGCCGGGGAGACCATGTCCAAATCGCCAAGGCTTATCAAAACCTGGCGCGCAACGCCGGTTGGTGGGTCCCCTGGTCGCAGAAACTCCGGGGCCATCCCGACCGGACCCGCTATCTCGGCGCTGCCAACGTAAAACTGTGGAGCTTGCTCGACCGTCGCATGGACGAAACAAGCACCCGCGAGCTCGCGGTGCACGTGAACTGGACCTTCGACCAGGCCGCCCGCGTGGCCGAACACCTCAGGCACGACCTGCACCTGGACAGGGTCCTTTTCGGCATCGGCGGCTGGATCCACAGAGGCTACGATAATCAGCACCCCGACATTCTACCGCCCGCGCCGGAATGCGGCGGCGAAGCGGCCTTCCGCGATGCCTGTCGCCGCATCCTCAAACTCGGCTATCTGCTGAGCCCGCACGACAATTACCAGGACATGTACCGCGACGCCCCCTCCTGGGACGAAAGGTGGCTCAACAAAAACGCGGACGGCTCACCCACCAAGGGCGGCGTGTGGGCCGGCGGACAGGCATGGATCGTCTGCTCCCGCATGGCCCTTGAGCTGGCCGCACGCCCGCAAAACCTCCCCGCGGTCCGAAACCTCTCCGGCGCCAACGCCTACTTTATCGACACCACCTTCGCCGCCGGCCTCTACGAATGTCATGACCCCCAACACCCCCTCACCCGGGAGGACGACCTCCGCTGGAAACAGGCCCTGAGCGATTACGCCCGCAACCTGTTCGGCAGCTTCGGCAGCGAAGACGGTCGCGAATGGGCCGTTCCCCATGCCGACTTTTTCGAGGGCCTGGCCGGCGTGGGCGGACACCCGTTGCACAACCGGGATCTGCTGACACGACTGAACGCCGAACCCGTTCCCCTGTTCGAACTCGTCTATCGCGAGTGCATCCAGATCTATGGCAAATACGGCTATGACCCGGCCCGGGCCGCCGACTACGTCTTGCATCACCTCCTGCTGGGACGCCCCCTCCACTATCACAACCTCCCGCCGGGCCTGTACTGGGAAGAGGATCTCTACGAACGCGCGGAACCTTCCATCGCCGCCATCCAATCCACAGGCCCCCGCGCGTTCTCCATTCGCTATGCCTGGAAAATCGAACAGCCCCCGAAACGCAACTGGCGGGTCTTCGTCCATTTCTGCGATGAACAGGGCCGGATCCTCTTCCAAAACGATCATGACCCCGAGCCTCCCACCCGTCAGTGGACTCCCGGCGCGCGGGAGGTCGGCCCCTTCAACGTGACCATCCCGGAAGGTTTGAACGGCCCGTTCTCCATCCGCATCGGCTGGTACGACCCCGCCACGGGCCGGCGCGCCCAGCTCCAGGGCCCGGCCGACCCTGAACGCCGAATCCGCGCAGGCCGCCTGATCCTGCGTGACCACCATGCCCGGTGGGAACCGGAACCCGAAACCGCATCTGCCAATGGTCCGGACCCGGCGCTGTTCCTCCGGGCCGACCACGGCTGGGCCGAAGGACTCCACCCGTGGGATCGTTTCTTGAAGAACACCCAGGAATTATTGGGCCCCCTCAACCTCCTGACCGCAGACCAGCCCATGACCGAACACGCCTTCCTCACGCCGGATCATCAGGTCCAACGCGTCCGTTTCGGCAGCGATCCCCGTCGTGCCTGCACCGTGGTGGTGAACCGGAGCACCAACGACTTCCCCTGGCTCACCTCCGCCTTTGGCCCCACGGTGCTGCCGCCGGGTGGATTCGTGGTGGAGTCCGACCGCTTCATCGCGTTCCACGCACGCACATGGAACGACATCACCTACCACCAGGCCCCCTTCTTCACACTGCGCAGCCTTGACGACCGTCCCCTGACCCGCTCACGACGCGTTCGGGTGTTTCATGGCTGGGGCGACCCCTCCATCCGAATCGGCCGGACCACGGTCCGGATCCCTCGCGAAGCTGTCGTGGACCCCCAAACGGGCCGGTGCACCCAAACCCTTTGAAACCGTCACGCACCCCTTGAGGTCGGCTCGCGACGCACCCCTCGTCCTCAAGCCCGTCACCCCCACCAGAACGCGGAGTACGTTCTCTCAGGACGTGCCCGGCGGCCGGGGCGCAAACTGAAAGGCACCGTAACCCACCACCCGATCTCGCGGCCCGGCGGTGTCCCCCGAGTTCCGCAGGTCCACCGTCTCCACACCGAGCTCGCGGGCGCCCAATGTCCGGAGCAGGCCACGGATCGCACGAAATCCACAGGCATGTTGCGGGGTCAGCACCTCGGCCCGACCCGCCTCAATCGCCCCGGCCGTAGCGCGGTCCAGGCGCCTGGCCAGTTCGTAGGGATGGTAGTGGCTGAGATCGGAACTGACCACAATGCGCGTCTCCGGTCCGCCCCAGAGGCGGTCCAGCACCTCGGCCACCTGGGCATCCGACGCCTCCCCCACCACCAGTGGCACAATCGCAAACCGGCCCAACAACACCTGCAAGAAAGGCAGCTCCACTTCCAAACAATGCTCTGCCGCATGCGCCGCATCGAACAACCGCACCTGCGGCAGATCCACAATTCGTTCCACCGCCTCCCGGTCCACCGGCACCCGCCCCAGCGGCGTCACAAACTCGCCGGCTTGCGGCAGTGCTATCCCCTCAAACCACACGTGGTGCGACGGCCCGATCAACACCACCCGTTCAATCCGACCGCCCGCACCGGCCCAGGGCCGAAACGCCGATCCCGCGACCGGCCCTGAATAAATGTAACCGGCATGCGGCGCGATGATCGCCTTCGGATCGGAAGCCCGACCCGGACGGCCCTCCTCCACAAACCGTTCCACCCACCGCGCCAATTCATGGGCGTTGTCCGGATAGAACATGCCCGCCACTGCAGGCGGCCGACTTTGCTGGAAAAACGCCGCATTCATGGCCCGGTCCACAAAGAACCCGCTTCACCATACGCCCGCCCGGGCAATCTGTCATGGGCCCAACACGTGCAGCAAACGCCCCACCTGCAGGATCCCGCGGGCCGTGTGCCCCCTCCGGCCTCACCGGGACCTGCACCCAACGGCGTAGCAAACCCCAGACCAGGCTCGGAGAGTTCGGGGCAGGGTACAGCCGAACCGGTGCAGCCCCGGACCCGAGGCCCGCGGCCGGACCGGGGGACAATCAGACCACCCTCCGTTCACGTCCGCAGCCGCACCCAGGAAACTCCACGGATGTGTCCACCAGCCTCAACCCAGCCGATACTGCCCGGGAATCGGCACCTCCGGGAACGGCAGCGGCCCAAATTCGTATTTCTCCGGCCCCAACCGCTTCTCCGACTTCAACAGGCTGTCCCACTCCACGGTCCGCCCACTGTACGCAGATTCCCGCCCCATGATGGCCGTGAAGGTGGACTCCGCAATGGCCTGGGCCTCGTTCAACGGCCGACCCTCGCGAATACTCTGGATCAGGTCCAGGTGCTCCTGCTCGTAAGGGTTCACCTCCTGGCCCTGAAAGCGCCACGTCTGGCCGCCCTTGACACGGATCCACCTCTGACAATCACTGGTACCCTTCGTCCCGGCGATGAACTCGCCCACCAGGTTGTCGCAGCGATCCATTTGCCGGCACTGGCTGAAAACACGGACGCCGTTGGGATACTCGTACTCCACGGCAAAATGATCGTAGATGTGTCCATAGTCCGGCTCCGCAGGCCGGGCTTGTCGCCCCCCCAATGCGCGCGCCCGAATCGGATGCGTCCCGATCACCCAGTTCATGATGTCGAGATTGTGGACGTGCTGCTCCACAATATGATCGCCCGACAACCAGGTGAAATAGTTCCAGTTGCGGATCTGCCATTCCATGTCAGACCACTCGGGCCGACGTCGCACCACCCAGATCACACCACCGTTCCAGTAGCACGTCCCGTACATCAACTCGCCCAGAGCGCCGTCCTGGATCCGTTTGATCGTTTCGTTGTAGCTGTGCATGTGACGGCGCTGCGTGCCCGCCACAATGCCCAGGCCCTTCTCCTTGGCGATCCGACCCGCCTCCATCACCATCCGCACCCCGGGCGCGTCCACAGCCACCGGCTTCTCCATAAACACGTGTTTGCCCGCCTGCACCGCCGCCATCAGATGCATGGGCCGGAAATGCGGCGGAGTGGCCAGGATCACATAGTTCACCTCGGGAATCGCAAGCAGCTGTTTGTACGCGTCGAAGCCGGTAAAGCAATGGTCGTCCGGGACGGTGATCCCCACACGCGCCAGGTTCTCCCGACAATGCGCCAACCGGTCCGGAAACAAATCCGCCAACGCCACCACGGAAACATTCTTCCGCGCAACCGTGGCCCCCTCCTTCACCGTCTCCGTGTGATAGCCCTCCCGCGGATACACCACCTCCGTCTGCACACCCAGCACGTCCAGGACCGCCCCTCCACCCCGACCTCCACAGCCGATCACCCCGACCCGAATCGGATCGTCCGGCTCCGCCCTCGCCGTGATGACAAACGGAAACCCGCTCACCGCAGCCGATCCCGCCACGGCCAGTGATGTCTTCCGCAAAAAAGTGCGCCGACTGACGCCCGTCCCCTCTTGGTTCTGTTTGTCTTTCATGGTGGTTCCGACATGCTCCGGTTCAGCAACCGTACCCAATATGCGCCCCTTCACCCGCCCGATTCAAAACGAAAATCCCGCCGTGGTCGGCGGGCTTGCTGCAGGGTTTGCGATCCAAAAAAACCGGGTCGCTCTCCGAACAGTCCGCTCAAAAAGAAAGCAGAGCCCATCGTGGGAGCCCCCGCAGCCCGTTCCCCCACGAAACGGCGGCTGCCAACCCGGGACTCGCCCGGGCGTGAAAAGCCGGGGCAGCAGGGGCGGGCTCAACCCAGCCGCGCGTGCGTGCCGTCGCAAAAGGCGCCGTTGCCGGAATGTTTACAGCCGCACCAGGCAACGGTCCGGGCATTCTCGATGACCACTTTCACGGGCCCCAGCCCGGTTCCCTTGTGCGAGCCGTCGCAAAACGGTTGGGCCCCCGAACGCCCGCAGGCACACCACCAATACGTTCCCGGCTGTGTCTCCTGCACGTAGGGGCGACGCGCAGCAATGTGGGGTTCACTCATAAGACTCAAGAGGGCTTGCCGCCGGCACGGCCGCCGGCATTCGATTCACGGCCCGAACGCCGTTCCATCCAAACCCAAGCGATCAGGGCCGGCCCGAAACAGATCGCCACGCCAATCGGCACAACAAAAATGCTCCAAAACACGTCCATAACCCGCGCTCAAGATGCGCACAAGCATGGCCCCTGTAAAGCCCGGCCCCGCCGTCCATGCCCGCCCGCGATTTGAGCCAAAAAGATTGTTACCCGGGCGGGGTGGAGTCGTTGGCGGAAACGGGTCGCTGCGCCAAAAGTAACTGTTACCCGCCATGAACACCCAAATGAGCGCACAAACCAAACGCGAGGTGCTGGCCAAACTGCGGCGTGCTTACGCCCGGGCCGGCAGGCTTTACAAACGTCAACTGCTCGACCAAGCGGTCAGCTTGTTGGGCTACCATCGCAAGGCCGCCATCCGCGCCTTGCGCGCCCGCCCGGCTGCGCCACGACCGCCGGGCTTGCTCCTGGGCCGGCCCAAGACCTATCACCCCGACACCCTGCTGCCGATCCTCAAGCCCATCTGGTTCGCCGCCTTGCAACCCTGCGGGCTGCGGCTGCGGGCTCTGTTGCCCGAATGGCTGCCGGCCTATGAAGCCGATCACCGTCGTCTGGACGCCGACCTGCGCCACACCCTCTTGAGCGCCAGCCCCCGCACCCTGGATCGGTTGCTACAACCGTTGCGCGTGGGAGGCCGTCGGCGCGCCGGCACCCGGCCCGGGAGTCTGTTGCGCCCGAGCATTCCCACCCGTGTGGAATGGACCGAGACCGGACCGGGCTGGCTGGAGGTGGACACGGTGGCCCTGTGCGGCGGCTGCCTGGATGACCGGCATCTGTGGATGCTCGACGCCGTGGACATCCGCACCGACTGGGCCGGCCTGCGCGCGCTGGAAAACCGCAGTCAACACTGCACTTTGGCGCACATCCGCGATCTGGAGGCGAGCCTGCCCTTTGCCCTCCGGGGTCTGGACTGCGACAACGGCGGAGAGTTCCTGAACCATCACCTGGTGGCCTGGCTGCGCCAACGGCCTCGACCGGTGCTTTTGACCTGGGCGCGGCCCTGGCACAGGAACGACAACGCGCACGTGGAGCTGCGCAACCGGACGCGGGTGCGGGAGCACTTCGGCTACGAACGCTACGACAACCCCGAGGTCACCCCGCTGATCAACGCCCTGTGCGCCGGCGCGCTGGGGCAGTTGATCAACCACTTCCTGCCGACGCTCAAGCTGGAGCAGAAGCAACGGCGGGGCCAGCGCCTGGTGCGGCAGTATGGGCCGGCGCAGACGCCCTATGCGCGGGTGCTGGCGGCGGCGGAAGTCAGCGCGGAAACCAAGGCCCGCCTGCAAGCCCTGCACGCCACGCTCAACCCCTTCCAACTGGCTCGGGACATTGAACGGCAGAAGAAGGCCATCGAAGCCCGGCGCCGTTTGCCGACTTGAAGGCGCCGGAGACTGGGGTTAAAAAACTGTGCCCCCCCAACGGGAGCGAAGGAGGGCCCAGCGCCTGCGGACGCTGCCTTCCTTCGTTTCCAAAGTGGGGGTCAACAGGGTAACACCTATTTTGGCGCAACGGGCATCCCGCCCGCCTCGCGCCGGGTAACAGTTACTTTTGGCGCACAAGGCCCGCCGGTCCGCCAAGGGCCCGTCCGATGCCTGCCCGAAGCCCTCCGTTCCTCCCCGGGGCCAACCCTGCAACCGCGGTAGCCCATTCGGACTCGCAAGGGTGCACGGGTCGCGCTACCAACAAGCAGGCCCGTGGCCACCGCCGGGCAGGGAGTTGAAGGCCCGCAGGAAGCCGGCACTCGCCCTACCCGGCCGCCGCCGACCCCGCCCCGATCCGCCTCCGTCCATGGGGCCTTGCAGGCACCGTAACCTCCGGTGCTCTGCCCACACGCAGCTTCCACGCCACCCGTGGATCAGATGCCGACCTCCGGCTGCCGGACAGGGCCGGTCCACCGGAACCGCCACCCATCCCGGCCGGCTATTTCTCTGCAGCCTGTTGTTCGCGTTGGCGGCGGCTTTCCTCGATCACCTTCTGCGCCAGCGCGGCCGGCATCTCCTCGTAATGGCTGAACTCCTCAGTATGAACCCCGCGCCCGCCGGTCAGCGACCGCAGAGTCACCGCGTAACGGTACATCTCGGCGGCCGGCACCTGCGCACGGATGATCTGCATCCGGCCCAGACTTTCCATGCCGACGATCTTGCCCCGGCGACTGGAGAGGTCGCCCATGACCGCCCCCATGTACTCCTCGGGCACCCGGATCTCCACGTTCTGGATGGGTTCCAGGAGGATCGGGTTGGCCGACCGAAACGCCTCCTTGAACGCCTCGTAGCCCGCAATTTGGAAGGCAATGTCCTTGGAGTCCACCGGATGCATCTTGCCGTCGTAGAAGTCCACCTTCACGTCCGTCACGCGATACCCGGCCAGGATGCCCTCCATGGCCGCGCGTTGAACCCCTTTTTCCACCGACGGCACAAACACCCGGTCCACGTTTTGGCCCACCAGCGATTCGGTAAACTCCAGGCCGGTGTCGCGCGGCCTGGGCTCGATCCGCATCCAAACCTCGGCAAACTGGCCGGCGCCACCCGTCTGCTTCTTGTGCCGGTACTTGGCTTCGCCCTTGGACTTGATCGTTTCACGGAACCGGATGCGCGGCGGCACCAAATCCACCTCCACCCGGAAGCGCTTCTTCAACTCGTCCGTGATGACCATCAGATGCAGCTCGCCCTGGGCGGACAGGATCGTCTGGCGCAATTCGGCGTCCACCGTGTAGGTAAAGGTCGGGTCGGCCGCATGCAAAGCCGCCAGGCCCTGCGAAAGCTTGTCCTCCTCGCCTTTCACCTTCAGTTCAATGGCGGCATGGATGCTGGGCTTGGGCCACTGCACACCGGGCAGGCGGCAGATGAACTTCGGACTGCACAACGTATCGCACGTGTGCGTGCTCTTCAGTTTCACCGTCGCGCCCATATCGCCGGCCACCACCTCGTTGATCGGCTCGCGTGTGGCCCCGTTCAACAGGTACAACTGCCCGATCTTTTCCGTGGTCCGACTCCGGGGATTGAACAGCTCGGAACCCACCGCAACCTTCCCGGAGTACACGCGGAAAAAGGAGACCTCCCCAAACTTGGGCTCGCTCACCGTCTTGAACACATACGCCACGGGTTCCGGGTCGGTGAGGGAAATCTCGACCGGCTGGTCGTTGGCGTCCAGCGCCCGGGTCTTGGGCCGGTCGGTCGGGGCAGCCCCGTACTTGGCGATGAAGTCCATGAGCCGGGCCACCCCCACATTGTGCTCGGCGCACGTGGCAAACGCCGGAATGAACGTCTGCTGCAGAATCGCCTGATGCAGACCGCCCCGCAGCTCTTCCTCGGTTAACCGACCCTGTTCCAGGTACTTCTCCGTCAGCGAATCGTCGGCCTCCGCAATGTACTCCATCAACTTTTCGTGCAGGCGGTTGACCTCCTCGGCCCGGGCCCCCGTGGCGGGTGCCTCCTTGAACTTGCCCAAGCCACCCCGCTCGTACGTGATCACCTCGCTGCGTGGCACGTCCAGCACGGTCTGGAAATTCGGCCCCGCATCCAGGGGCACGCTCAACGGAAAGACCCGGTCGCCCGCAAACTCGCGAATCTGCGCCAGCGTCCGTTCAAAATCGGCATTCTCCCGGTCCAGACCGTTGATCACAAACACCTTCGGAATCCCGAATTGCGTCGCCCACTCCCAGACCTGCATCGTCCCCACCCCGGGACCCTCCTTGGCGTCCACCACAATCACCGCCAGGTCCGCCACCCGCAATGCACCCAGGGCCTCGGCGATGAAATCCAAATACCCCGGACAATCCAGAATGTTGAACTTCCGCCCCAGCCATTCGAGGTGCAGCATCGAGGTCTGGATGGAAATCTTCCGTTCCCGCTCGTTATCGTGGTAGTCGGAGACCGTTGAGCCCTGCACCACACTCCCCAGCCGGTTGATCACGCCCGCACAGGCCAGCATGCATTCGCTGAGCATGGTTTTCCCGGCTGAAGCGTGCCCCACGATGGCGAAGTTCCGAATGTCCGAAGGTTGATAAGTTTTCATGCCAGTTTGCGTTGCATTGTATGACCCCGGGAGTCGGGGTTTGCCGGACCCCGGATCTCCCACCCATGCGGCCCCTGCGGACTTCGGTTTCCGGGCGCGCCATGCCGGCGACGCCGGACAGCCGGCCCTGCCGCGGGCCGCGCTTGTTCCAATCAGCCGCAAACTTAGGCCGGCGCCCGTGACCACGTCAATGTTCCGCCCGGACACCCTCCAACAAAAAAGCCGCCGGATCCGCACCCAACACCGCACCGGCCCGCCGTCCGCCGCGCCAAAGCCCAAAACCGGCCAAACTCACTCGTAACGCAACGCCTCGATCGGGTCCAGGTACGCCGCCTTCAACGCCGGATAGGTCCCGAACACCACCCCCACCGCCGAACAACTCAACAGCCCCACCAACGTCCAGTCCCAGGGAATGGCGGGTGGAACCTTGAAGTACCAGGCCGTCAGGTTCCCACCCACGATCCCGCAAATGATCCCCAACACGCCGCCCACCTCGCACAACGCCACCGCTTCAAGAATGAATTGCCCCAAAATGTGCCGGCGTTTGGCCCCCACCGCACGGCGAATCCCGATTTCCCGCGTCCGCTCCGTCACCGACACCAGCATGATGTTCATGATCCCCACCCCCGCCGCCACCAGGGCAATCGAACTGATCACCGCCACCCCGATCCGCACCGCCAGCGTAAACGCCTGAAACTGCTGGATCAGCGAGTCATTCGAGAACACCTCAAAATCATCCTCCGCCCCCGGCGGCACCCGCCGCGCCAGCCGCAACAGCCCGCGCACCTCCTCCATGCAGTCCTCAAACACCGCCCCGTCCCGGGCCTGCACCAGCAGCGTCAAACTCCGGTTCCTGTGACCGTACCGGTTCAGAGCCGTGCGCAACGGTACCGCCACAAAGTCATCCTGATCACTCCCCTGCCCGCCACCCCGGGGCGCAATCACCCCCACCACCCGATACGGCACCCCATCCATCTTGATCGACTGCCCCACCGCCGATCCAAACGGAAACAACGTCCGCGCCACCCGGCTCCCCAACACGCACACCTCCCGCGCATTCACAACGTCCGACTCCATCAACGCCCGGCCCTCGGCCAACACCCAGCCCCGAGCAGGAAAACAACCCGTCGTCACCCCCAACAACCGCACCGTGGGCGCCGTCCGGGCATACCGACTCGAAACCTCCCCGGCCCAGAACTCGTCTTCCACCCCCACCGCCGCCACCCAACGCGCTCGATCCTCAATCCAGCGCGCCTGGTCCCAGGTGATCGGCTTGCGACGCCAGTACTTCTCCAGGCCCTCCGGCCCGCCAAAATACAGCGCCGGCCACTTCCGCACCGCAAACGTGTGCGCGCCCAGCTGGCTCATCTCCCGCTCCACATTGCTCTGCAACACCCGCAGGGCCGTCATCGTCACCATGATCGAAAACACCCCCACCAACACCCCCAGCAGCGTCAGGGCCGAACGCAACCGGTGCGCCACCAGCGCCGCCATCGCCATGCGAAACCCCTCCGCCACCTCCGCCCAAAACCATGCCCTGCGCCGTCCGGCGCCCCAACCCGACCGCACCGGCCCCGCCCGGTCCAACACCGGCGGCACCCCCATGCTCGCCTCCCGTTCTGACGACATACCCCTCACTCCGCACGTAACGCGTCCACCGGGTTCATCCGGGCCGCCCGCCACGCCGGCAAAAGGCCGGAAACCAACCCCGTGACCAACGCCACCCCCAGGGCCAGGGCCGCCACACGCAGGGACAAGCGGGCCGGCAACATCAGTTGCAAACCCAGGGTCAACGGCCACGCCAGCAGCAGCGCCACCAGCCCGCCCATCAGACAAATGGCCGCCGCCTCCAACAGAAATTGCATCAGAATCGCGCGCCGCCTGGCCCCCACCGCCTTGCGAATCCCGATCTCCCGCGTCCGTTCCGCCACCGACACAAACATGATGTTCATGATCCCGATCCCGCCCACGAACAACGACAGGCCGGTGATGAACAACCCCACCACCGCGATCGTGCCACCCACCTGCTGAAACACCCGGATGAACTGCTGCTGCTGATTGATGGAAAAATCGTCCGGCTCACCCGGCGCCAAACGCCGAACCCGCCGCATCGCCTGTCGCAATTCCTCCCGCGCATCCTCCAAGGCCGCCACGTTGCCCACCTTCACCTGGATTTGCAGATCCGGCCGGCTCTGAAACGACGCCAGAAAGGCCCCCAGCGGCACGATGATCTGATTGTCCAAACTGAACGCGCCCAGAAACGTCCCTTGCCGCTCCAGCACCCCCACCACCTCGAACGTGCCACCACCAATCCGGATCCGCCGACCCAACGGCGGTTCGTGCCGGAACAGGTTGGTCGCCACCTCGGTGCCAATCACACAGACCGGCCGCGCCCCCGCCACCTCCGCACTGCTCAGGAACCGGCCCAAACTCACCCGCACACCCGCGGTCAACAAGTACTGGTCGGTCGTCCCGATGATGAACACACTGCCCGCACTCCGGTTCTGATACCGCACCGGCTGATTCCCCCGCGCCACAGGGGCCACCGCCACCGCCCAACCCACCGCGCGCTCCAACGCCCGCGCATCCCCCAGGTCAATCGGACGCCGCTTCTGCATCCGCAGCCAAACCTCGCGCGACCCTATAAACCAGTCCATCCGATCCACAAACAACACGTCCGTCCCGATCCTCGACACGCTCTGCAGGAACGAGCGGTTCAACCCCTCGATGGCCGTGCCCATCAGGGTCACTGTGACCACACCGATCACAATGCCCAGAGTCGTCAAAGCCGCCCGGAGCTTGTTGGCCGCCAGCGCCGCCAGTGCCATCCGCAGGGCCTCGCCCAGTTCAATGGCCAGTCTCATGCGCCCGAACACCTCACGTCGGCGGCAATGCGCCCGTCCCGGATCCGCACCACCCGCTGCGCGTGCCGTGCCACATCCTCTTCATGCGTCACCAGCAGGATCGTGTGCCCCTGCCGCCACAGCGTGTCGAACAACGCAAGAATCTCCTCGCCCGTCTTCGAATCCAGGTTGCCCGTCGGCTCATCCGCCAACAACAGGGCCGGCCGGTTCACCAGCGCCCGCGCAATCGCCACCCGCTGCCGTTGGCCGCCGGACAACTCATTGGGCCGATGATGCACCCGATCCGCCAACCCCACCCGCTCCAGCGCCTCCAGCGCCCGGCGCCGACGTTCCTCAGCCGGCAAACCCGCGTAAATCAACGGGAGTTCCACATTGTGCAACGCCGTCGAACGCGGCAGCAGATGAAAACTCTGAAACACAAAACCGATGCGCTCATTCCTCACGTCCGCCAGCTCATTGTCGTCCATCCGGCTCACATCCACGCCGTCAAGCTCGTACCGGCCGGACGTGGGACTGTCGAGGCATCCGATGATGTTCATCAAGGTGGACTTCCCCGAGCCCGAGGGCCCCATGATGGCCACGTACTCCCCGCGCTCGATCTCCAGGTTCACGTCCACAAGCGCGTGGATGGTTTCCGATCCCATCCGATAACATCGGCCCACCTGAATCAACCGGATCAGACTCATCGCACCTGCATTACTTTTCCGGGGCTCCGAACACCCTTCGCCACCCTGCCCGTCCGGCCCGTGCGCATCCATCTCCCCGGCGGACTCAACCGCCACCCCCACGAGGGGCCTTCCCTTTCGGCACCACCCGTACCCGCGCACCATCCGTCAGCTCGCGGTGAATCGCCTTGTAGCCCCCCGTAACCACCTCCTGTCCCTCGGTCAGGCCCTCGACAATCTCCCAATAATCCGCATCGCTGATGCCGAGTTGCACCGGCACCATCCGGACCCGACCGTTCTCCACCACAAACACCACCGACTGCGTCCGCCCCGCGTCACGGTTCCTGCGCCGGGCCGCACCCGGGTCCGGGTCCCCCACACCCACCGGCCCATCCCCGGATGAATCCTCCCCTCTCCCCTCCGTCGCACCCGTGCCCCGGGCGGGTTCCGCCGACCGCGTGGTCACACTCGCCAACGGAACCGCCAACACATTCGTCCGATACCGGGTCTCAATCTCGGCCGTCACACTCATCCCCGGACGAAACGCCTCCTTCTCCTGCACCCGGATCCGCACCTCAAACTTGGTCGCCTCCTGGGAACCCAGCGGCTGATTCAGATTCCGCGACGAATTCGCAATCTCCGTCACATAACCCGTGAACACGCGATCCGGGAAAGCGTCCACCTCCAGGCGTGCCCTCTGCCCGGGCCGGAGCAAAACCACGTCCGTTTCACCCACCTCCACCCGCGCTTCCATGTTGTCCAGATCCGCAATCGTCATCAGCTCCGTGCCGGCCATCATGGTGTTGCCCGCCACCCGTTCGCCCCGTTCCACACTCAACCTGCTGATGGTCCCGCTGATCGGAGCATAAATGGTGGTCTTGGCCAGTTCCTCCTCCGCCCGCGCCAGCGACGCCCGGGCCACCTCCACCTGATGCCGCGCATGCTCCACCTGGGCCCGCGCAACTTCAAGGGCCGTTTGCGCCTCCAAAAACGCCGATTCCGAAATCAACCGCGCCCGATACAGCTCCTCCTGGCGCCGAAACTCCACCTCCGCCTTCCGCAGATTCGCCTCTGCCTGGTCGCGCGCCGAGCAGGCGGCCTGATAGGACGCCTCCGCCGAACGCCGGTTCGCCAGGTACACGTCCGGCTTGATCCGCGCCACCAAATCCCCCTGCCGAACGCTCTGCCCCTCCTTCACCGGCAACTCCACAATCTCACCGCTGACCTCCGCACTGATCTTGACCTGCACCACCGGCTGAATCCGGCCGTTGGCCACCACCACTTCCGTCAAATCCCGCCGCGTCACCTTCTGGGTCTGCACCTCGTACACCGGAGCACGCCGCATCCATAGCCAGAGCCCGAGCCCGCCGGCCAGGAGCAATACCCCGCCCCCGAGCGCCACCCAGCGCCAAACCCTCCGTTTTCGTTCCATGCTTGTCACCCTTGTCCCCGGGGCAAAGGCCCGATCACCCTGCCCTTCCACTTCCATACGCAGCTGCCCTGGAAAAGGTTTCAACGCCCACTTTCAACCGGGCCCCGACTACACCCAGCCCGTCGCCAGCAACGTCAACAGCGACCCCAACAGCCGCAGCCCAATCAACCACCACAACACCCGGATCCAATCCACGCCCAACAGCTTGGACAACCCCACACCCAAAACCGCCAAATGCCAGAAACCCAGCAAACTTTGCACAAACCCCTGGACCCACCCCCATCGCTGAATCCCCGGCCCCGGCATCCCGGGCCCTCCAACCACGGAATCAGTCAACCCGTCCCCAGGCACCATCATCAGCAGCGTCACAACGTCCCCCAGCAGGCCAATCAGGCTCGCCAGACCCGACACCTCACAACACCGCACCCAGGAGACGCGCCGACGCCAAACCCAACGGCCCAACCCCCAACCCACCCCGGCCCACACCAAAAACCGCAACCCGCCCTGCAGCCCGCCGTCCAGCGCCACCGCCACGCGAAAAAACGGCGACGCCAACATCCGTTCCATCCTCGTCACCCGTTCCCCGGCACGATCCGCATCCAGCGAACCGGCGGCCACCCGCGCCTCCACCGCCGCACGATACCGCGTCATCCAGAACTGCCGCATCGCCGGCATCCCCCACACCCACCACGTCCCCACAAACCCCACCCAGAACCCCAACAACGCCGGCAACAACCAATGCCCGGGATGCGGCCGGCACCGGAGCAGGTCTTCAAACACCTGACCCG
This sequence comes from Limisphaera ngatamarikiensis, assembly GCF_011044775.1. Taxonomy (NCBI): domain Bacteria; kingdom Pseudomonadati; phylum Verrucomicrobiota; class Verrucomicrobiia; order Limisphaerales; family Limisphaeraceae; genus Limisphaera; species Limisphaera ngatamarikiensis. Next base: position 35,261 of record NZ_JAAKYA010000089.1, read on the forward strand.
GCACGCCAAACACGTTTACCATCCGTCCCAACAAGCTGAACGCCGGCGACGGTGGTTCCTCGCGGACCGGCTGCGGCTCCGGCCCGGCGCCCATCACAGGTGGCTCTTCCATCGGCAATTCTTCAACGGTCCCCGTCCGACCGCCCTTCAAGAACCGTCACGATGCGCCAGCCCAACCCCGATGTCCAGCCGGTCGCACGCAAACCGCCACCCCGGGCCACAGGTCCACTGTCCCGCGACGCCGGCTCGATCGTCGCAGGCAGACCTCGGCCTCCATCACCCATCAGGTTCGTCCGGCCCAGACCCGCACGGGAGCCGCTTCAGACACCGGAATCACAGAAGCGGGTCCTTCCATGCCTTTCGGAACGCCACGCGCCTGCGCGGGTGCTCAACGCCAGCCGCAACCCCAAACCTCCACCCATGGCACCGGGCCCATGGTCCTTCCACCCCTTCTCGCCACCCCACTACGCCCGACACTGGCGCCCTCCGCCAGGGCCCGCAGGTCCATAAAACGGAGAAACGGCCGGGACCGGCCGCTTCAAACCACCACACGCGGCGACTCTGCCATTCGGACACTCCAAGAGATTGAAAAGCTCAACCCCCGCGCCGCCTCTCCGGCACAACTCACCCAGCCACAACCTTGCAAGACGGGAATCACTCCCAACATCAACGTGATGTCAGCCCACACGACTTTCGAACGCCCCACCGCACCCGCGGCCGACCCCCGCGCCCCGCCACTCTCGCAGCCATAAGCAACATCGAAAGCAGGGCCACCGACCAGGGGCAGGAGTTGTTGGGCCGAGCTGCAATTGCAGAACGCTCATGGCTTGGAACCCTCGGGCAACAGCCGGAAAGGCTCCGTGAGATCGGTGTGGCGCAGGTAAACCTTTCCCACTTGGTTGGTGACGAGGGGCGGGGTGGCGCCGGGAGCCAAACGTACCGAGACCTGGTCGAACCAGGCCTCCCCTACCATTTCCAGGAGAATGGCCGGACGCGTGTCCGGCCTTTCCCAGCGCAGTCGCACATTGTCCAGTTCCAACTTTTGTACATTGCGCGCATACAGCCCCCACGTCGGCAGAGGACGAACATCCACGCCGGGGGCTTTGACCGACGGCAGCGGCAAAACGGCCCGTTCCCCACCCGTGTATTCGACCGTCAGATCCCGCAGCACGAGGTTCGTGATGGGCGCTTCGGCCCAGCTCTCAGCCGAGAGGGCGGCCCGGTAGACACCGGTGGCGTTGAGCCGCTGGATGCGGATGGTCCCGGCACTGTTGCCCGGTTTCATCGAAATGTGCACCGGGGCCGCCACTTGATGCATGGTCACGTCCGAAATCAACACATCGTCCGTCAACCCCTGCGTTGCGTCCCAGGCGCCGGGTTGCAGGTTGATGCCGGCCAGTGTGTTGAAACGTTGGGAGGTGCGATGCGGCTCCAGACCGGGCCCAAAAACCAGACACTGCTGGATGATGAGCCGGCGCACCGGCCCGATGATCCTCACCGGATTGCAGGAACTGTTGAGAACGCAGTTTTGGATCAGCGTGCGGTCCCAATACCGGCCCGCAATCGAATCGTCCCCGGTGTACATCTGACAATCCAGAATCCGCACATCCCGGCACCAGCGCTCGGGTGAACCGCGGAAGTGCACTCCGTCCCAACCACCGCGGATTTTCACCCGTTGAATATCCACCTCGTCGCTGACCAGGAAGAAAATCGCGTAATTTGCCGAGTCCACAATTTCCAAATCCCGGATGGTGAGCCGCCGGCAATTCACAAACACCAGGGTGTGCGGGCCCCGCATTCGTTCCTCGCCGGTCGGGTCAAAGACCCGGTTGCCATCAATTCGCCCCGGCCCTGCGAGGGTCACATTGGTGACCCCCTGGCCAACGATCAGCCCGCGATGCCATTTCCCCCATCGAGCTTCCGGCATGTGCGCCGGCGGTACCGGGGCAGCATAAAGGTCCAGGTTGGTAACGCCCACCAAACATGCGCCGTTTTCCAGAACCACCGTCAGATTGTCGCGCAAATGGAGGGTGCCCGTTAAATAACGGCCGGCAGGAATGATCACCACCCCGCCTCCTTGAGCCGCTGCCGTGTCCATGGCCTTTTGAATCGGTCCCGTATCCACACCCATGCCATCACCACGCGCGCCAAAGTCCCGCACATTGAAAGTTTGAGCCGGCAGCATCACCCGCGACAGAACCCCCAGCAGAAGCAGAACAGGAAACAATGGCGCAGTCATGAACCAACTATGCCGACTCATTGCACAGCTGGCAATCGGGTTTGTCCCCACCCGACCGCTTGCGCTTGATGTCCCTGTCGACCGGGCCGGCCGGACGCGAGTGCCCGAACAATTCCTCATGAAGCCGCCAACCGCCACGAGGAAATGAACCACGCGTTGGCCGGGCACAAACGCTGTCGAACGCCACTGTGCCACAGCGTTACCATGGACAACACCCCCGCATGAACCCCCGGCCAACGACATCGGCCGCGACGAACCCACCCCACAGCCGGTCCACCGGGCTCGCCAACGGCCGGCCTGCACCCGCCCGACCAGCCTCGATAACGTCAATGCACCCAGCAGCCGCCGACATCGTCCCGGGCCCGCACACGCCCCTCACCCTCGCCCTCTACACCCCACAACTCACTCGCCACCCCGGAAACCCTCCATGGGCTTTACCGGTTCAGCCGGTTGACCGTGTTGCTGCTCCACCGCAGACTCCATCCCAGCTCATCCCCACCCCAGCCCCCAACCGTCCGGTTCCCAATCGCATCGTGCCGATACTCAAACTGCTGCCCCGCCACCGGCCGACCGTCCGCCCAGTACCGTCGCCCCGACTCCAACTGACCATACGGGTCGTACCGG
>NZ_JAAKYA010000089.1:38133-38270 GCF_011044775.1 Limisphaera ngatamarikiensis
CCGGCCCGACTCCAACTGGCCATACGGGTCGTACCGGTAGACCCAGTAACTGCCGTCGGCCCAATCGGCCCGCACCCGCCGGCCCATCGCATCGTACGTCCAGTCCAGACGGCTCACCACCCCCGTCGCCACCACCG
>NZ_JAAKYA010000089.1:38280-38344 GCF_011044775.1 Limisphaera ngatamarikiensis
GCGGTCCGTTCCGCCAGGAGTTTACTCACCGGATGGTCGAGCCGCAGGGCTCTCACACTACCGC
>NZ_JAAKYA010000089.1:38354-38642 GCF_011044775.1 Limisphaera ngatamarikiensis
AGGCTCCCATGCGTACTCGGCCCCGTGCCCGGAATCATCGGCCACGCTCATCAGCCGATCGCCCCCGCCCCAGCTGTAGTTCACCCGGCTCAGCAGCGTGCCGCCGCGCCAGACCTCCTGCGCCAGCCGCCGGCCCAACGCGTCAACCACGTTGGTCACCCGCACCCCGTCCAGCTCACCCCCCACCCACTGCTCGCTAATCAGTTCCCCGGCCGTCGTCCACCTCGCCAACGCTCCGCTCCCGCACACCAACCGGCCCGTTACGGCTTTTCCAAAGAAAACACCGGC
>NZ_JAAKYA010000089.1:38652-40298 GCF_011044775.1 Limisphaera ngatamarikiensis
CACCTGGTCACCGCGTGGCAGCTCTAAGTAGTTTGACACGCTTCAACCTCCTTCAGTACCCGCCTTTGCCTTCCTCTCATACTCCTCACGTTCCTTCAGAAAGCTTAGCACATAATCGCGCACCTCAGCGGGCGTCCCACTCATGACAAGCCGGCGAAACTCGGCGATTCTTCTGCGGGCCTTCTCAAATCTCGTTTCGGGCGGATCATTATCATCCATCAACATCAATTCCATACCCAGGGCAAATTGCATTGCGTCTGCAGCTACCCGGCCGTAGGCGGAGTCTATGAACACCGTACCACTGATCTTCTTGAGGCCCACCGAAGTCGCCCAGGCTTCCTTCCATACCGGCGGCAGTTCATCAAAGCCATATTTCCGTAGCAGCTCCGAATACCTCGTTTCCTCAATAGTCCCCCTGCGTGTGCAGCCACACACGCTCCACTCCGTCATCAGGCGTCCGTTCGCCACGTCAAAATACGTCTTCTTATAACCCGCAATTGCCGGCAGACCCGGCAGAAAAGCAACTACTAACAGCACTACCGTCCCTACCACAATTGCTACTTTGACGGCCCGTGTCCTCATTTCCCACGCGCTCCACACCTCTTGTCCGCCACCATTTTGTCGTACTTAAAATATGTCCAGTTCTCCTTATCCACGTGCATTAGCACTTCAATCGCGTGTGCATTATTGTAAGGACTTGGATCCTTGTCCCCTGTCCCTTGGCCGTGGCTTAATTCGTGAAACATTGTGCTATCTTGTTCCGAGGTGCTCTGGCCGAACCAGCCATTGTCCAAGGTCAACTCATCGTCATACCACGGCACGGGAGACCGCCAGTACCTCGCCGCGTCAGGCTTGATATCACCCCTATAGATCTCAAGCTTCTTACGTGGGTTGTTAATGTCACGAATCATACCTTCCAGGATCTTCCTCAGGCGCTTGAGATTCTCGATGAGTTGCCTGTAAGCAGGGCAAGGGCACAACTTGGAAAGACTCCCGATATTTGCATCAATCTGCCCAATCAGCGTCTCAGCCCGCTGCTTTACGCGCTGAATCGAGGTGTGGATGGCCTGCTTCTCGGCGTCGCTAAATGAACTTCCCCACTCGTATTCGTACAATCCAAGCACATCCACACTATCGATTGATTGCTTGCGAACATAGTGCGTTGACGTGACCAACAGCCTTGAAGGACGGCCACCGTATGCACCCTGTACTCTAAAACCTACTTCCCCGGCGGGATCCCTGCTCAACCACCTTCCCAAGCCGGGACTGTTGGCGCGGTATTCGTACAGCACCAGGCCCGTTCCGTCCTCCGTCCGCTTCGTGCTGAACCGGAATGGATTCGAAGCGGCCGCAGCGCCCGTCAGCCGCAAAGGCTCCCCAAACGGACCATACTCGTACCGCGCAGTCTCGGTTCCGGTGCTCGCGGACACCAAAGTCCACACGTTCCCGTTGCCGTCGTACGTCACAAAGTGCACTCCCGCACCAGGCCCACCGCTCAACCGCACCCACAACAAACCGCCCACTCCACCCGCTCCGTCCAGGCTTTCCGAAACATCCAATCCCCACACGTACGCCCGCACCACCGCACCGTTCGTCCCGTTCAGCTCCGCAATGTGACGACCGAACCACACGGGATCACTCACCAG
>NZ_JAAKYA010000089.1:40514-40656 GCF_011044775.1 Limisphaera ngatamarikiensis
CACAAGATTCCCGTCCAGGTCGTGGACGAGCAGCTCCGGCGTCTGCACCACCACCGCCGACCGCACCTCGCCCTGCAGCCGGTCCGGATTCCCCACACCAGGCTGAGGTCCGTCACCGTCACCCACACCAAACCCACGGCGT
>NZ_JAAKYA010000090.1:0-674 GCF_011044775.1 Limisphaera ngatamarikiensis
CGACCCGGCTTCCACGCTGGCTTTCGGCGGGGTCCTGGCCTCCCTCAGGGGCGGACTTTGCGCGGGTGCGGAAAGTGCCCTTGGGGCCATGGTGTGTTTGCCAGGGGAGTGGGTGTGTTTTCCAAGCCGGGGGCATTGTGCCGCTTCCTGCAGGGGCGCGGCGGCAGGGGACCAACACCTGGGCCTACGATCTGTCCCTGCGGGCGACGAATGTGGTGTACGCGGGCGGGCGGTGGCAACAGATCCGTTACACCCCGCAGGGGCTGGTGCAAAAGACCTGGGGCATGGAAGCCTGGCCGGTGGCGTACGAGTACGACCATGCCGGGCGGCTGACCAACATGGTGACCTGGCAGCAGTTCAACCTGGCCAACGGCCAGGGGTTGGGTGGGGAGGCGCGCACGGCCTGGCAGTATGATCCGCAGCGGGGCTGGTTGGTGGCCAAGTGGTATGCGGATCCGACGACGGGGCAGCCGTCGTTGGCCCGGGCCGTGCGATACAGCTGGACGGCGGCCGGGCGGCTGGCCGGCCGGCAGTGGGCGCGTGGGGTGGTGACCAGCTACGGGTACAACACGGCCGGGGAGCTGGAGTGGGTTCGGTACAGCGACGGTACGACGGGCTACACCAACCGGTACGATCGTCGGGGGCGGGTGACGGAGGTGGTGCAGGGGCCGGCG
>NZ_JAAKYA010000090.1:684-1033 GCF_011044775.1 Limisphaera ngatamarikiensis
ATTGCGGCGGTGGTACACGGCGGCCGGGGAACTGATCAGCGAGCAGTGGGTGGGGGGTGAGCTGGACGGGGTGCGGGTGACCAACCAGGTGGACGGGTTGAGCCGGCGGCTGGCGCAGGAGGTCTGGCGTGGCGCCACGCTGCTGAGCCGGGTGAACTACAGCTGGGGCGGGGGCGATCGGCTGATGAGCGTGGCCGATGATCAGGGCCACCGGGCCGAGTATGCATGGGAGCCGTTGGGTTCGATGGTGCGGCAGGTGACGTTCCGACAGAACGATCAGGTGCAGCTGACGACGACCCGGGGGTTTGACCTGTGGAACCGGCTGACCAACGTGCAGTCGGTGGTGGCG
>NZ_JAAKYA010000091.1 GCF_011044775.1 Limisphaera ngatamarikiensis
GGGAGGGGCACAGTCTCCTGTGCCCGCATCTTTCTACGGACCGTGGGGATACGCCCCGCCCCTTACCTGCGCCGTCACACCCACGGCGGGACGGTCGCCATTCTCGGCCATCCCATGAAGTCAAGATCGCCACTCGGCTGGTAAGCAGCCGCGCCCCCCCGGCGCTTCCCCACACGCTGTACGGCTACGAGCATCCTGAGCCCCATGCACCTCCCCGTGCGCCCTCTGCACCTCTGGAGTTCATCGCAATGCCGCAGCCGCCCAAAGCACGCCGGCCAAAGCATCCGGTGGGTTGGACGCTGGCGCTGAGGCTGAGGACGGCGATGCCCCCGGTTGCCCTTCAGGCTGGACGTGCAAACTCGTCCAACAAAGCCTACACCCCTCGGATCAACTATCCGGCCCACTTTTCAACAGACCCGGAATGCGCCTCCCACTCCAGCAATGCCCTCCACACAACCCTTGAAGATCGTTTTACTCGTCCCCAGCCCTATTCATCCGCCGCAAGGCACCCTGGTCCTTCGTAGAGCTGTTCCTTCGACTCCCCCGGCACACCGATCACAAAAGCTTGCCGCCCGGCCCCTGGCAGCCTTCAGGTGGCCGTTGCTGGCACACCGCCTCTGCCGCACGACCATGCCCTATCGCGCCGACCGCAACCTCACGCTGGAGATCAAAGCGTTGCTTTTCATCAGCGTCTGGAAGT
>NZ_JAAKYA010000092.1:0-28555 GCF_011044775.1 Limisphaera ngatamarikiensis
GACCTTGGCCCGGTCATGCAGGCAATGCTGGGTCAAAGCGGGATGGCCAAAGCCAGAGATTTGGCGTCCGCGTGTCATGGCCTTCCGTACTGTGACTGCCGGAGGCAATAACTTCAACAAAAATCCGTTGAACGTTTCGGTTTGCTTCATTGGCAGGGGACCTGCGGCCGGCGGCACTTTGAGCTGGCGACTCTGACCGGACGAGGACAAGCGGTGTTCGTTTTCCGATCGGGGCAATCTGAGCGAGAAAGATTGTTACCCGGGCGGAGAGGACGCCTTTGTCGAAACGGGTCGTTGCGCCAAAAGTAACTGTTACCCGCCATGAACACCCAAATGAGCGCACAAACCGAACGCGAACTGCTGGCCAAACTGCGGGGTGCCCACGCCCGGGCCGGCAGGCTTTACAAACGTCAACTGCTCGACCAAGCGGTCAGCTTGTTGGGCCACCACCGCAAGGCCGCCGGAGGTCTCCCCGCTGATCGCCGCCCTGTGCGCCGGCGCGCCGGGGCAGTTGATCAACCACTTCCTGCCGACCCTCAAGCTGGAGCCGAAGCAACGGCGCGGCCGGCGCAGACGCCCTGGGCGCGGGTGCTGGCAGCGGCGGAAGTCAGCACGGAAGCCAGGGCCCGCCTGCAAGCCCTGCATGCCACGCTCAACCCCTTCCGGCTGGCTCGGGACATTGAACGGCAGAAGTAGGAGATCGAAGCCCGGCGCCGTTTGCCGGTTTGAAGGCGCGGGAAACTGGGATCAAAAAAACTGCGCCGACAGCGGGATCAAAGCCGGGCCGAGCGCCTGCGGGCGTCGGCTTCCTCCGTTTCCCAAAGGCGGTCAACAGGGTGCTAGCTGTTTTGGCGCAACGGGCATCCCGGCCGCCCCGCGCAGCCGCTTAAGTGCTTGCCTTAGAGCTTGACGCAATTTGAACGGCTACCTAAAATGCAATCTGGAATTCGGTCGAGAATCCCTAACAGCAAGCCCTGCCGTAGTTGGGCCGAATACTGCTGTTCGGCCAATCAAGCCGCTGGGTAGCACACAAACATGAAAAGGATGATTGTAGTCGTTGGGATTGTCAGCTTGCTGTCCGGTTGTGCTGTAGTCCCCCCGCCGGTCATGTCCAAGAGCGATGCTGTCGCGAGAGCACGTGTCGTCTATAGCCCAAGTTTATGCTCTGGCCCGCGTTATGAGTTGCCCGCCAACACAACGGGCACTGGGCCGCACGACTTCTACAATCTTTTTGCGCGGCTTCCCATGGGTGCTGATGCAATTTACGGCATCAGCATCGCCACCGTTGGCAAACTGTCGCACGCCGATGCAGAAGTCGGTGTTCAGGGCGGCGCGAAGCTGAAGGTCGAAGGTCGTCAGCAGCTATCAGCCGGGCTTGGCAAGAAGGTTGAGTACGTTGAGGCTACGTTCAGTCGCGAGTTCTTGGAGCGCGCCGCTTTGGAAGGCGCTCGTCTGCAGGTTACGAGTTCACGAGGTGCAATTGATTTCACCGTCCCAGACTGGATGTTTGCGGCTTTGCTAGAGGTGGCTGATGCGCATGATTACCACCGCCGATTTGATCGAGAGTTGAGGGAAAAGCGGCAAGCACGTCAGCAGATTCGCGATCTCTACGAGCAGATTCGCCATCTCTACGTTAAGGCGCATCCAGAATTGTCTGAGCGCATTAAAAGCGCGGTCCTCGAGGGCAGTATTATCATTGGGATGTCATCCGATGACGTACGGGCATCGTGGGGCGATCCGGACAAGGTTAACCGGACGGTCGGGACTTTCGGCGTTCACGAGCAATGGATTTACGGCGATACGTATCTCTATTTTGAAGATGGAGTTTTAAAGTCATGGCAAGACAGCAGATAGGGCCGAACAAAAACCGGCTGCGCCGAACGCCGGGATCGCGTCTCAGATGACAATCGAGCGTCATTGGCCCGGCGCCGGTGAGCCGGGACGTTGGGCGGACATGATGAGGCCGAGGAGACAACGATGACTGAACCGGAGAAGCCGGGCTTACTGGGCATCGGCAGGGTGAAGCTGAGGAGTTGACCCTGACTGATGCGCTGGGGTGGCTAAGCCTTTGTCTCGTGAGGTTTGTCAAAGGCGGCGTCAACCTCCTCGCGGGTCAACCCGGTATCGGGAAATCCATGCTCGCCATCCAGCTTGCCCTGGATCTCGCGCGGCAGGGACGCAAGGCGCTATACGTCCTCACCCAACAATCCCGGGAGCAACCTGCTCAGCGAGCCCGTCTCATCATGACCGGCTGGCCTGGCAGCCTGCCGGACTTAGAGCAAGCGATTTTTTATCCCTCCGTTTGAACAAGAGCGCGGCTGGGCGTGTCTGAAAGCTGTGGCTATACGCTTGGTTCCCGTTGACCGCGAAACCCCGCTGCTGCTTCCACCCAACCCGCGCGAGTGGGTGGCCGTCCATGATCTGGTTCATTTCGTCCTCGACGCCGTCCACGCCCTCGACCTGCGCCAGGTCAAGGTCAACACGCGCGGGGCCGGCAGCCAACAATACCCGCCCCGCATGCTCCTGGCCCTGCTCATCTACAGCTACGCCACCGGCACCTTCAGCAGCCGCCGCCAGCAACGCAAGGCCGCCTTGGCGCGCGCCCGCGCCCAAGTCGAAGCCCGTACCCGGGGCCAGTGTGGGCGAAGTGATGCGCCACCGGTTACGCACCCGCGCGGGCAAGAGGCTCTACAAACTGCGACAACAAACCGTCGAACCGGTGTTCGGGATTATCAAGAGGGTGATGGGTTTTGGGCAGTTCCGGTCGCGAGGGCGGGAAAAAGTCTCGTTGGAATGGACGCTGATCTGCCTGGCCTACAACCTCAAACGGCTCCACCGGCTGTGCCCGGGACTGAAACGGGCGATGGCCAGCTGGAACTGCAGGGGCGGAGTCCGGCGATGGATTTCACGCCCTGGGAGCGGTGGAAAAGCGGGTGAAAGCGGTTGGCGGAATTGCCCCGCCGAACTGAACCGCATACTCCCAACCCTCCAGCGACGTCCCACCACAGCCCCACCTGCCCGGTTGAACCAAGTCCGACAGACTGCTATGCGCGGGTGCTGGCGGCGGCGGAAGTCAGCGCGGAAGCCAGGGCACGCCTGCAAGCCCTGCACGCCACGCTCAACCCCTTCCAGCTGGCTCGGGACATTGAACGGCAGAAGAAGGCCATCGAAGCGCGGCGACGTTTGCCGCCTTGAAGGCGCGGGAAACTGGGATCAAAAAAACTGCGCCGACAGCGGGAGCAAAGCCGGGCCGAGCGCCTGCGGGCGTCGGCTTCCTCTGTTTCCCAAGGGCGGTCAACAGGGTGCTAGCTGTTTTGGCGCAACGGGCATCCCGCCCGCCCCGCGCCGGCTAACAGTTACTTCTGGCGCACAGGGCGGTCACGGGCAGAGGGGAGCGGCTTGCAGGGGAAGACCTGAATCCTGCCCCGGGCCTGTAGGGCCTTCCCGACCGCCGAACACGGGTTGGGGTTGGATCGGGTTCAGGCCCGCTCGATGTATTTGCCGGTGCGGGTGTCCACCCGGATTTTTTCGCCCGCCTTGATGAACAGCGGCACCTGCAGCGTCAGGCCGGTCTCCACAACGGCCGGTTTCATGACGTTGTTGGCCGAGTCGCCACGGACACCTTCGGGCGCTTCCGTCACGGTGAGCACCACGCTGGGGGGCAACTCGACCATCACCGCTCGATCCTCCACAAAAGTGACCGTAACGGGGCCGTTTTCGACCAGATAGAGCCGGGCGTCACCGACCAGCTCGGGCGACAGGGTAACCGTTTCGAACGTCTCCGGGTCGGTGAAGACAAAGTCCTCGCCGTCCTTGTAGCTGAACTCCATGCGGCGGCTGATCAACGGCACCGTCTCGACCTTTTCGGTGGAGCCGAAACGAACGTCGGACGACTTGCCCGTGCGGATGCTGCGGAGGGTGGCCTGGACAAAAGCGCGCAGGTTGCCGGGCGTGCGGTGCTGGACGTCCAGAACCACACAAATCTCGCCGTTGTACTCGATCGCCATCCCGCGGCGCAGGTCGTTTGCTGCAATAGCCATAATGTCCGTGTTCTCAACGCAGTTTTGCTTGCCCCTGCCCCGCCTGTTCCACGGCGGGGAACTTCCAGAATACACCGGAAACCGCCCAATGCAAGCCCACCAGCGGTTTTGGACCCGCACGCATGAACCGACCCGGCTCCCCGGCCCGGATCCCATCCCCGTTCCGCCTGCAGAACAGAGCCGGCCCGACAATGCAACGGACCCGGTCGACCCGGCGCGGTGGTGGCGTGGCGGCCCGGGCGCGTGGGACCCAAACCCTCGAGGGCCGTTGTCGAGCCCGACCGCGGCCTTGATTCGAACCGGACCACCAAGCCTCCAACGCATCTTCAGCCGGCCAACCCCGGCATGGCATCGGGGGGCCGACCGCCGCCACATGGGCAAGCCCACCGGCTGCAGGACACGCGCGGGGGCAGCCCTTGTTCGATAACGATGCACGTTTTTCACTCGATCATGCACAACTTCGAGGCTCCAAGACGCAGCCGACGGCCTAAACTCGACGTGCGAATGAACGGCCTGACGAAACAGGCTGCGAAATCGCGTGACGGCACCGCTCCAAAGGGGCGGCCGAACGCAAAAGAAAACCCGCAACCCCATTCCACACCGAGCCATGAAACCCCTCGTGTTGCTCCTTGCGACCCTGGGTGCGCTCTGTTGCGTGGACAGGGCCACTTCACGTCTCCAAGCAGCCGGCGACGTCAACGGCATTCCGGCCGGGGACAATCCGCCGGCCCCGGCGTTGTTGGTGCCGGCCAGAGAAGGCCTCGCCGAGCTTCACGCCGCTGGTGCCGGAGAAATCGGATGGAGCAATCCGGACGATCCCGGCGTGACCTCGGGTTCGGTCCGCTGGATCCAGCTGGCTCCCAACCAGAGCTCCAACGTTTGCACGGACACCTTGTTGTGGATCCGGTTCAACTCGCCCGAGGTGCGCCTGGGATCCGGTACGCTTCGGATCTTTGATGCCGCCGGAAACCTGGTGGACACCATCGACCTGGGCCTGAACGGGCCAAACGGGGCACAGGTCCGGACCATCGCAGGCGCGGATTATTATGCCTACCCGGTGATCCTGCGGGGCAACGAGGCCAGGGTCTACCCCCATCCCGGCGTGTTGACGACCAACACAACGTATTACGTGCTCATGGACCCGGGCTTTTTCCGCGACGCCACGGGAGCCGACGTGGCGGGAGTGAATGATCCCTCGGTCTGGCGGTTTACGACCAAGCCGGTGCTGCCCGATCCGCTCCAGACCAACCGGGTGGTGGTGTCGGCCGACGGCACGGGCGACTTTGCCACCGTGCAAGGGGCCATCGATTGGATTCCGACGGGTGCTGAGCAGCCGTACACGGTGTGGATCCGCAAAGGTGTGTACGAGGAGATCAACCGCGTGCCGCCCGGTAAAAACCGCATCACCTTCGTGGGCGAGGGCTGGCGGGAAAGCATCCTCACCTACGCCAACAACAACAATTTTCAACTCGACCTGGCCAGCACCGCCACCCGCTGCATGTTTTACGCAGGCGGAGACGATCTGGTGTTCAAAAACCTGACCTTCACCAACAGCACGCCCCAGGGCGGGTCCCAGGCCGAGGCGGTACGGGTGCAGGGAAGCCGGATCCTGTTCGACAACTGCAACCTTTGCAGCTACCAGGACACCATCCTCATCAACAGCCCCCGCGTCAGCGCCGGGTTCTTCCACCAATGCCTGATCCAGGGCGACGTGGATTTCATCTGGGGATCCGGCATGGGTTACTTCAAGCAATGTGAGATTCGGGCCATGCGGCGGGCCGGAAACGCAGCCGGAATCTACACCCAGGCACGCACCCCCGAGGACACCTACGGCCTGGTGTTTGTGGACTGCGTGCTGACGGCTTCCTCGCCGGGAATGTCCAACTGGACCCTGGGCCGGGACGGCGGCAACGCCAACCCCTACGGCAACGTGGCCTGGATCAACTGCCGTATGGACTCCCACATCAGCCCCCTCGGCTGGGCCGACGGCGGGCTGGTGGACAAGAGCACGCTGCGGTTCTGGGAATACAAGAGCACCGACCTGACCGGCACGAATTTGATCCCGACCAACCGCAGGGTCCGATGGTCGAGGCAGATCAGCGATGAGCTGGCCGCTCAATTGCGGGATCCGGCGACCGTATTTGCTCCGGTAAATTGGAATCCGGCGCTGGCCGCGTATGTGGCCGCTCCACCCGCCCATCAAACACTCTACGCAGGCCAGACCCTCGTGCTGGCCGCCGCCGTGGGCGGCGTGCCGGAGCCGACCTGCCAATGGTACCGCGGCGACCAACCGCTGCCGGGCGCCACCAACCGCGTGCTGACCATACCCAACGCGCAGGTGACCGATTCGGGCGTCTACAGCCTGCGGGTCACCAACGACCTGGGCTCCGACGTCAGCACACCCGTCATCGTCCGCGTCGTAACGGAGCCCCTCCCCGCACTCCTTCAACCGGTCGTACTGCCCCGGGGCACCGTACGTCTGCTGGTTACCGGAGCGGAAGGGGCCGTGTACCGGCTCTGGGCTTCCACAAACCTCCTGGCAGGACCGATGGAAACCAACTGGACCGTGGTGGCATCCGGCGTGTTCGGTGCGGAACCGGTCGTGGTGGAGGATACGCGGGCGCCTGACTTTTCGGTCCGGTTCTACCGTTTGACATCTCCCTGACCGGATCGGGCGTTGAAACCGGGTGGCAATCCGGATGCCCGGCCCGGGGGGCCAAGTGTCTCCTGGATCACAACCCGCCGCCATCCGGCCAAAGGCCGGCCGAACACGGGTGGCCCGCCCGTTGACCCCGCGAGACAGCCGTACACAAGCCACTCCGGACACCGTCCCCGCCGGACGTCTGCCTGTTGCAGCCGGGGTTGGGGCCGTTTATGTTGCCGACCTCGAGTTTCGTGGCCGGCACCGCGCCGTTCCCGCAGGCGCAGTTCCAGCCCGGGCCGAACCTCATGTTTACAAGCGGGGAAAGGCGGAGTGGATTCCATGGAGAAGCAACTGGCAACGGTTTACGTGAAACCGGGTGAGGCCGACCGACTGGTGGCCGGTCATCCCTGGCTGTACGACAATTCGGTGCTGAAGGTCACCGGGGAGGTTCCCGACGGTGCGCTGGTACAGGTGCGCGATCATCGTCGGCGTTTTCTCGGGATTGGATTTTACCACTCGGGCTCGAAAATCCGCGTGCGCCTGCTGGCACCCGAACGGGTCACGGTGGATACGGCCTTTTTCGAGGCGCGCATCCGGGCGGCTCTGGAGGTGCGGCGCCGGCATCTGCCGGAGGCGTCGAGCTTCCGCGTGGTCCACGCGGAAGCGGATTTCCTGAGTGGTCTGATCGTGGACAAGTACGAGGACGTGCTGGTGTTGCAGATTTCGGCGCTGGGCATGGAACAGCGCAAGGGCCAGATCGTGGAGGCCCTGCAACGGGTGCTGGCACCCCGGGCCATCCTGGAACGGAGTGACGTGGCCGCGCGCAAGTTCGAGGGACTTCCACCGGTGGAGGGCGTGCTGGCCGGTGACTGGCCGGCCCCGCCCCGGTCAGCGGAGCAAACTGGTTCCGCCCCGGACGACCCTCCCTCCACCCCGGCACAATCCCAACCCGCCTCTTCACAAGCCGCCCTGCTGCCGGTCCGGATCAACGATCTGGTGTTTGAAGTGGACCTGTGGGCGGGCCACAAAACCGGTTTGTATCTGGACCAGCAGGTCAACTACCGGCAGGTGGCGCAATGGGCACGGGGAGCCCGGGTGCTGGACGCGTTCTGTTTCTGGGGCGGATTCGGGCTGCACGCGGCGCAGGCCGGCGCCACTCACGTGCACATGATCGATCAGAGCGAATCGGCCGTGCAGACCGCCCTGCGAAATGCCGCCCGCAACGGGTTGGCCGACCGTTGCTCCGGAGAGGCCGCCAATGTCTTCGACTGGTTCAAAGCCCATACCCAAACCCGGCCGGGCGAAAAGCTTGTGCCGCAGTTCGACCTGATCATTTTGGACCCGCCATCGTTCACCCGGACCCGGGCGTCCGTCCCTGACGCCCTCCGCGGTTACAAGGAAATTCACGTGCGCGCGTTGAAACTGTTGCGGCCGGGGGGTGTGCTGGCCACATTCTGCTGCTCGCATCACGTGGATGCACGCACGTTTCTGGATGTGATCCTCTCGGCGGCCTACGACACCCGCAAAATCCTGCGCCGGATCGCAACGTTCAGTCAGGGCCCCGATCACCCCGTCATCCCCATGATCCCGGAAACCGAATACCTCAAAGGGTACGCGTTTGAACTTGTCCGATGACCCGGGCCGGCCCGTGCCGCCCTCCTGCACCGATCCGGCACGGCTCGCCGTCCACCTTTGCCGTTGAGCATCTCCCCGGGAATGTCTAGAGTGACCGCGCAACCGGGCCCTGGTCAGACCCGAGAGGCACGGAGTCACCCCTGCAGACCAGGGCGCGACCCGTGCGAAGGATGCCCGGAGCGCATCGAAAATCCGGACCAGCGCATATGAAATCCTCGAAAGCACTCACCTGGCTGGTGGCGTCGGCGACCGTGTTAACCGCGCCGGGTCCAGGTACGCTTGGAGCCGCCGAGGAAATCGACGTGACCAAGTTGCCCCCGCCGGCCGACCGGAAAGAGGTCACGTACGAAAAGGACATCCGCCCGATCTTCGAAAAGCACTGCTTCAAATGCCACGGCGAGGAAAAGCCGAAGGCAGGTCTTCGCCTTGACAGCCGGGAGGCCGCACTGAAGGGCAGCCGGGAGGGCAAGGTCATCCGGGTCGGTGAAAGTGCCCGGAGCCCCCTGGTCCACAGCGTGGCCCGTTTGGGCGACGAGGATCATTGGATGCCGCCCCCCGGAAAGGGTGAACCTTTGACACCGGAGCAAATCGGTCTGATCCGGGCCTGGATTGACCAGGGCGCCAGGTAGGTCGTGCCCCCGCACACGGTGCCGCGCGCGGGAAGGCGTTGGCAAGGGGTACGAGCTTCCGCCGTTGGGCGATGCCGCCCCGAAAGCCCCACCGCGGAGTCGCTGCGGGGCGGGGATGTGCCGTGGCCGTTGCAGGCTCGGCTTCGGACCGGGTCATGGGGAACACCATGCGGTTGTTGGAAGCCATTGTGGATGCAAATCACCGGGCGCTGGCGGGTGACCCGAAGGCGGGGCTTCGCCCTTCCGAACATGCAGATTCCCTGCCGGTGGTGGCGCTGACGTGCCTGGACGCCCGGCTGAATCCGGTGCTGCCGGAGGTGCTGGGCATTCCGGAGGAACAGTTCTTGTGGGTGCGCAACGCGGGGAACGTGGTGGGCGGCCCGTTCAGTAGCGCCGCCCGGGCCCTGGCCCTGGCCTGCCTCCTGGAAGGGGCGCGCGAAATCCTGGTCATCGGTCACAGCGACTGTCGGGTGGCGCGGCAGTCCGTGATGAGCCTGTTGGATCGTTTTTCCGCCCTGGGAATCAGTCGGGATCGGTTGCCGGAAAACCTCTTGGAAACGTTTGGACTGTTCGCCAGCGAACCTCAAAACGTACATGCCGCGTGCGATACCCTGCGGAAAAGCCCGATCATTCCGCCCCATGTGCCGGTGCACGGTTTGATGGTGGACCTGGACACCGGCCGTCTTGAGTGGCTGGTCAACGGCTACACCACGCTGCCCACCACGACGGCCGAGGCGGTTCAGGCAACGGTGGCCTCGGTGCGGGAAACCCTGGGGCGGATCGGTGACTGGACCGAGTTCCGCATCGGTTCGGTGGCGCTGTCGGATCTGCCCATCGGCCGGACGGTCGCGGGCGCCATTGACCGGCTGGAGGGCACACTGGGTAAACTGGAACAAGCGCTGGGGACCGCGCCCTCCATCTCCGGTCCCGCCGTGACGCCAACCCCATCGCAGGAGTCGGGAGTCGAACCGGCGGAAGGCGGCCCGCAGGGCCCGTCCGGCTCGAAGAAGGCCATCCCCATTCCCCCGCCCGTGACCCGGCTGCGGCACCGGGACCGGTGAACCTCGTACCGCCGGGTCTCAGGTCGCCAAAAGTTCCTGCACCGAAATCCCGCGCAGTTCGAACAACCGACGGATCACGTCCTCGATCAGGTTGTTGGGGCAGGAGGCCCCCGCGGTAACGCCCACGATCACCGGGCCGTCCGGCAACCAGTCACGGGTTTCAATCTCCTCCTGTCGCTGCAGGTTGAAGTGCCGGATCAACTTGTTCGAAACCAGTTTGCTGGCGTTTTTGATGAAGTAGGTGGGCAGCCGGGCCTCGCCCATCTCGGCCAGGTGCGATGTGTTGGAGGAGTTGTACCCGCCGATGACCAGCAACAGGTCCAGCGGTTCCTCCAACAGCTTTTCCAGGGCATCCTGCCGGTCCTGCGTGGCACCGCAGATGGTGTCGAAGTAACGGAAATGCCGGTGCAGGTTGGCCTCGCCGTACTTTTGGATCATGGCGTTGCGCAACCGCCGCTGCACCTCCTCGGTCTCGCCCCGCAGCATGGTGGTCTGGTTGGCCACCCCGATCACCTCCAAATGCACGTCCGGGTCGAATCCCTCTGAATACGCGCCGGCAAACTTCCGGAGAAACTCCTCCTTGTTGCCCCCGTGCACAATGTAACGGCAGACGTAGTCCGTCTCCTCCAGGTTGTACACCACCAGGTAATGTCCGCTCCCGTAAGCCCGGGCCTGCGAGCTTGTGGCCTTGGTCTCCTCGTGCCAGGCCTTGCCGTGGATGATGCTGGTGACGCCCTCGCGCGAATACTGGCGGACGCGTTTCCAGACGCTCATCACGTCGCCACAGGTGGTGTCCACAAACTGGCAGCCGATCTCTTCCAGGCGCCGTCGCGTGGCCACATCCGTCCCGAAAGCCGGAATGATGACAATGTCCCCCGGCCGGAGGTCCTCCATGTCCGCGTCCTTCTGGGAGCCGGTCAGAAATTTGATCCCCATCGCCCGGATCTGGTCGTTCACCTCCGGGTTGTGAATGATCTCGCCCAGGATGTAGAGGGGCCGGTCCGGAAAGACCTTGCGGGCCGCATAGGCCAGGTCAATGGCGCGTTCGACGCCGTAACAGAACCCGAATTGCCGGGCCAGCTTCACCGTCAAACCGCCGGCGGAAATCTCATGGCCGCGCGCCCGGATCCGCTCCACCAGCTCACTCCGGTAATGGGACATCACCTGCGCCTGCACGGCCTCCATGATGTCCGGCCGGCGCAAATTGATCTTGCCCTGAACGTGTGTTGCGGGACTTGTCATCAGCCGCAAGCATAGCACAGGTTCCACCCGGGTCGAGTGCCGGCTACAAAACCGCAGGGCGGACTCGGACGTTTGTCCGATTCCCCCAAACCGTCCGTTCGCTCACCCTCGAGCAACAAACACTCATGCGCAGGATTCTTCCGGCTCTGTTGGTCCTGGTCCGGACACTGGGCTGGGGCGCCGCCCCGCCCGCCGTGACCGATCGCCCCGCCCGACCCGATGAAATCGGCTACCGGCCCGCCGAGGGCGAGCTGGTGCGGCTGAACCCACCGGCGCTCACGTGGTTGGTGGATCCGGAGGCCCATACCTGGACGGTGCAATGGAGCACCGACCCGGCTTTCCGCACCGCGCGGACCGCCACCAACCTGCCATTCAACGTCTACGTGGATTCGCGGCCCTGGCCACCCGGACGGTATTTCTGGCGGTACCAGTTCACCACCCGCGACGGTCGCACCTCCACCTGGAGCCGGGTGCGCAGCTTCGTCGTCCCTCCGGATGCCGTGGAGTTCCCCATGCCCACCCGGGCCGAGCAACGCGCGCGGTTACCACGCGAGCATCCCAGGCTGTTCCTGCGACCGGAGGACCTGCCCCGGTTGCGGGCCCTGGCCACGGGCCCTGAAAAAGCCGCCTTCGACGCCCTGCGCGCCCGGGCGGATCGCTACATCCAGACCGGTCCCACGCCGGAACCCACCCACCTGGGGTCCGCCAATGACAAGACCGACCGGGAACGGATCCGCTACTGGTGGCCCAACCGCGAACAGGCACTGCGCGCCTGTCAGGAAGCGGAAACCATTGCCTTCGTGTACCTCATCACACAGGAGCCGCGCTACGGCGAAGCGGCCCGCCGTTGGATCCTGCACCTGGCTTCGTGGGACCCGGACGGCCCCACCAATTTCCGCCTCAACTGTGAAGCGGGCAAGGTCATGCTCCACCGACCCGCCCGGGCCTACGACTGGGCCTGGGACACGCTCACCGAAGCCGACCGCGAACGGGTGCGCCGCGTGATGGCCCGTCGCGCCCGGGACGCATGGGAAAGCGGCGAGGTCGGACGCGGCACGGGCCACCTCCAACGCCCGTTCAATTCGCACGGGAATCGGACCTGGCACAAACTGGCGGAAACCGCCATCGCCTTCTACGACGAGATTCCAGAAGCCGAGCACTGGCTGGACTACGCCCTCCACAAGTTCTACGCCGCCTACCCGGTCTGGTCGGACGACGACGGCGGCTGGCACGAGGGGTTGAGCTATTGGGGCGGTTACATGGCCAAGGCGGTCTGGTGGTGTCAGCTGGCCGAGACCGCCCTGGGCATCGAATGGTGGCACAAACCGTTTTTTGCCCGGGTCGCAGATTACGCACTCTACACCGCGCCCCCGGGTTCACCCAACATGGGATTCGGCGACCTGTCACACGGCACACCGTCCCGCACCTGGGGCGGCTTCATGGACTACTTCCTCCGCCGACTCGGCAAGCGACCGGACGTCCCCCACGCACCCTGCTGGCGCTGGTGGGCCGAACAATGGAAACTGGACCCAACCGAGGGTGTGTTGGAGTTCCTGTATCGGGCGCGGCTCCCCGATCCACCGCCGGCCCTGCCACCCACCAACCTCCCACCTTCCAGGGTCTTCCACGGCATCGGCGTGGCCAGCCTGCACCATACCCTGCTCAACAGCACCGACGACGTGCACCTGTTGTTCAAATCCAGCCCGTTCGGATCCCAAAGTCACGGACACAACCCGCAAAACAGCTTTCAACTCAACGCCTACGGCGAGGCCCTGCTGACCACCTGCGTCTATCGCGACCTGCACGGCAGCGAGTTTCACACGCGATGGGCTTGGAGCACGCGGGCCCACAACGCCGTGCTCGTGAACGGTGAAGGCCAGATCCCACACTCGGCCATGGCCACCGGCCGCATCGCCGCGGCACAACTCACCCCGGCTTGGGATTACATCGAGGGCGACGCCGTCGGCGCCTACGCAGGGCGGTTGATCCGGGCCCGACGCAAGATCCTTTTTTACAAACCGGAGCTGGTGGTGGTGTGCGACGACCTGGCCGCACCGCGCCCGGCCACCTACCAGTTTCTCCTACACGCGCTCAGCCCGTTCACGGTGGATGAACCTGGCGCCAGGCTCGAACTCAACCGGCCCCGCGCAGCCCTGACCGTTCGCTACCTCGCCCCGGTGGAGCTCCGTTTCCGGCAATGGGACGGCTACGATCCGCCCCCGGACCGGCCTTTCCCCAACCAATGGCACGTCGAGGCCTCCACGGTGCAACCGCTTCCGCGCCTGTTGTTGCTGACGATTCTGCAGCCGCGACGATCCGGTGCCCCCGAACCCTGGCCGGTGGTCGAACGGCTGGAATCCTCCACAGCCGTCGGGGTACGACTTCGAAACGGTTCGCACACGCTCCGGATCGCATTCCGCCTGAGTGACGATGGGCGCGCGCAGTGGGCCGGCCTCGAGTTCGATCAACCGGTCGTCGTTCAACGCGACTGAAGCCCGGCCTCTGTGACGGGCACTGGCGGTTGCCCGCCCAAGGGCTCGGGCCAAAAAAACTACAAGCCGCCCCGGAAGCGGAGCGGCTTGGCCAGGTCAAAAGGGCTTCGCGCTCGCTAGCGTCGGCGCCGCCAGGCCAGACCCAGAGCGCCCAACAACAGCAGCGCCGCAGCCGAAGGTTCCGGAATCGGCGCAATGATGCCGATCAACGTGGTGGTCCCGCCGTTGAACCGGGTGTCCCCGTTGGCGGTGAGGAACTGCGGTTCATTAATGGGCGTCCAGACCCCGTCATCATCCGTGGCCACCCCCAACAGGCTGCCACTGCCGATGTCCCAATACTCCACCCGCCGGATGCCGTTGGCCAGGTCGTTGGGCACATAGGCACCCCAACGACCCGCGGTCACATAGGTGTCCCACAGCGAACCCGGTGCCCCGGCAATGCCGTCAGGTTCCACCCACGAAGCCCAGATGGGCCGACCGGTCCCCTCCACATTATCGTAAATCACCACCATGGTTTCGCCCGGTGCCCCCAGAGAGTCGCCCACCAGAAATGTCGCCTGATTAACCCCCTCGCCCGTCCCCGGCCCCAACATCAGCAGCGTCTCCGTGGTGTAGAGGCGGCTGGAAACGCTTGTCCCGTCTGCCCCATCGTTCAGGATTAAACCAAACCGAACCTCATTGCCCACGGTGAAGCGCGGATTGGAGGTCGGCTGCAGCGCAAACCAGCCCGTGTAGGAGCCCGAGGCGTCTGTAGTGAACTCCGAATATCGACCGGGAGTGGCCGTGGCAAACTCATCATTCGCCAGCAGGCTACCGTTCAGAGCCTTTTGCGTGGTGTAACCCTGGATGTATCCCGCGTTGTTGGGCACGTTGTTAATGCCGAAGTAATTGCCTGCACCGTTATTCGTCAAAGTGGTATGATTGTAGTCGCCAGACACGTAGTACCGATAGGTCGCATTGGGAAGCAGCCCGCTGACAGTCAACAGGGCAGCTGAAGGTGCACGCAAGGCAGTATCATTACCGTTCACACCGTACCGGGGCAGGATCACCTCGGTAACCGTCTGGGCGGTCGCACCAGCAGCCGCAAGGGAGAGCATGATCGGGAGCCAGGAGGTCGTTTTCATAGGCCGAACTATGTTCATGGTTGGTTCCTTCGCCGTTCGCAGGCCCATTGTTGGCGCGGGGCGGACCCGAGGCAAGCCTGCAAGACGTTACAATTCGGCGACATCGAGTCAGCCAGGGCCAGCCGCACCGGTCATCCGGTGCACTCGACGTGGGCGGTTGGCCCAACCCGCAGACGGCATGCCGGCGGAAACCCGGCCGCCGCGCAACCACGGCAGACCCCGCGGCCAGCCGGGCACAACCCGGATCAGACTTCCCGAAACCGGGCGAATTTTGTGAAATCGGCGGCGCCATGAACGACCTTCCCACCGTGCTGCAATCCGTGGACCCCACCACGGGCCGTCCGGTTCGGAGTGTGCCGGTCCTGGCACCCGGTGCCGTGGAGCAGCACATCCAATCCGCCTCCCGTGCATTCGCAATGTGGCGCCGGACCCACCCCACAGACCGCGCCGATGCCCTGCGCAACCTCGCCCGACTGCTCCGCACCCGTAAAAACGACCTGGCCCTCCTCATGGCCGAGGAGATGGGCAAACCCGTGGTCCAGGGCCGGGCCGAAATCGAAAAATGCGCCTGGGTCTGCGAATTCTACGCCGACCATCTGCCATCCTTCCTCGCACCCCAACCCGTCACCACCGAATGGACCCGCAGCTACGTGGATTTCCAACCGCTGGGACCGATCCTGGGCGTGATGCCCTGGAATTTTCCCTTCTGGCAGGTCTTCCGGGCGGCCGCACCCGCACTCGTCGCAGGCAATGTGTTTCTGCTCAAACACGCGGCCAATGTACCCGGATGTGCCCTCGCCATCGCCCAGCTGAGCCGCGACGCCGGCCTGCCCGAGGGGATCCTGCAGGTCCTCCCGGTCCGGGCCGATCAGGTCGGCGCCATCGTGGATCACCCGGCCATCCGCGGTGTCACCGTCACCGGCAGCACCACGGCCGGACGCGCCATCGCCGCCCGCGCGGGCGCCGCCCTCAAAAAAACCGTGCTCGAACTGGGCGGCAGCGACCCCTACGTCATCCTGGAAGATGCCGACCTGGATCAGGCCGCCGAAACCTGCGCCAACGCCCGACTCATCAACACCGGCCAGAGTTGCATCGCCGCCAAGCGTTTCATCGTGGTGGAGCAGGTCCGCGCCGAATTCGAGGCCCGTTTACTCGAGCAACTCCAAACCCGCAACACCGGCGACCCGCGCAACGAGCAAACCCTGCTGGGTCCGCTGGCCCGCCACGACCTTCGCGACCAGTTGCATGCCCAGGTCCAAGCCAGCCTCCGCATGGGCGCCCGGTGCCTGTGCGGCGGTTTCCTCCCCGACGGCCCCGGCGCCTTTTACCCGCCAACCCTCCTGACGGACGTCCGACCGGGCATGCCCGTGTTTGACGAGGAAACCTTCGGGCCGGTGGCCGCCGTGGTGCCGGCCCGCGACGAGGCCGACGCCATCCGACTGGCCAACCAGAGTCCGTACGGTCTCGGCGCCGCCATCTTTACCCGCGACATCGAACGCGGCGAACGACTGGCACGCGAACATCTCGAAGCCGGCGTCTGCACCGTCAACGACTTCGTTCGATCCGATCCGCGCCTGCCCTTTGGTGGCATCAAGGACTCCGGGTACGGTCGTGAGCTGGGCCTCTTCGGATTCCGCGAATTCCTCAACGTCAAAACCGTCTGCGTCCGCTAACACGCTTCGGCGGACTCCGGACCGCCCCCAGGGGCGGCACCGCTGGCCCTGAAGACAGGGCAGGGTCTCATCCCCCATCCCTCCCCGCCCGTGTCATGAAGATTGGGGACATGACAGATTCACCGGAGTGGCTAGGCTTGGTGCCAAGGGAAAACCCAAGAACAACAAAGTCCGCAACGCCGGCGCGGCCCGGTTGACGGAACGGTCCGGGCAAGGGTTGCCCGGCTGCCCTGTAGTTCCGGCCAGTCCGGTCGCTCTGGCGTGGCGGGCACAAACCAAACCGAGGCCTCTTATGAAACCGATGCAAATGCCTGTCCTCCGCGGTTTGAGCCGTGCAGCCGCTGTCTTTTTCCTGGCCGCCGGCCTTGCACGCGCCCAGAACACCAACTACGTCATCGACACCTTCGACACAGGTGTACCGAGCCAATGGTGGGCCACCTGGTGGGGCAACGGCGCCATCACTTGGGATTCCACGCAGGACGCCAACGGCGACCCCAACTCCGGCTCCGCCTACATCACCGCCAACACCATCGACAGCCAGAACACATACGTGATCGCCCGATCCTTCGGCGGTTGGGCCTGGGACAACGGCAAACCGGTGAATTTCACTCTCTTCACCAACCTCCAGATCTGGATCAAGTGGGACAGCGACAACTCCTCCATGCCCCTGAGCGTGTTCAACAGTTCCGGCGACCGTCTTGGCGTGATGATCCATCCTCAGAGCGCCAACTGGGACGGGGGCCGGCTGGTTTCCCTCGGGACGGTCACCATCCCCGAGGAAGCCTCCAACCGCTGGGTACGGATCAACGTGCCGATCAACCCCCAGTTGGCCGGAATCGAGGAGGCCACCGCGTTGGTGTTCAAACGCTGGGACCCATCTGAAAACACCGGGCACACGATCGCCTTCTGGATTGACAACATCGAACTGCAGGCTGCCGTGGCGCCGCCGCCGCCGCCCACCGTCTCGGTCGTACCCGCCGAGCCCGGGCTCAACCTGATCGCCTCCGGCGCCGGTCAGTACCAGCGCCAGAGCATCTATACCCGGGGCGACACCTACGGCTGGATGGGGGCCCCCGGCCCGGTCACCTACTCCGTCACCATCAAACGACCGCCCGTGGGCGGCTGGAACGGCTTCCAGGTCCACATGTTCATCGCACCCACCCAAGACAACCTGCCCTGGGGCACGGGCGACTCGGCCATCGACTGGAACGCCACCAACATCGTGTTCGTCCAGATCTCCGGTGGTGCAGGCCCCGGCGCCACGGCACGGTTCATGGTCAAAACCAACCAGGGCTCGGGTAACAGCATGCTCTGGAGTTACGGCACCCTGGCCACCGTGGACAGCGACGTCAGCGAAGGCACCTGGCAGGTGGTCTTCAACAACAGCACCGACGTGACCATCCTCACACCCGGTGGCACCTCCACCAACTTCACCATCCCGGCCGAATGGGTGCAATACTTCAACGGACCGGCCGTCGTGCACGTCGGCGCCCAACCCAACAGCTTTGACAACCTCGGAAAGTCGGTGATCCTCAGTCGGGTCCAGATCACCGGCGTGCCCACGCCGCTCGACGACAGTTTCTCCGGCAACAGCCTGAATACCGATCTCTGGGGCATCGCCGCCGAGAACCCCGCCGGCGTGTTGGTGGTGCCGCCCAATGCCCGGTACTGGTTCCGCTGGACCCTGCCGGCCGATTCCGACGCCATCGTCATGGCCCGCACGAACCTCACCCAGGGCGGGTGGACCGAGCTCGCCGCCGGCGCGCCCATCAACCTGGGCGGCGCACGTCAGGTGCTCCTGACCTCGGACATCCTCCCGAACAGTTCCACCCTGTTCCTGGCCCTGGGCAAACGCGTCTTCACCAAATTGCTGGTGCTGTTGCCGGGTGAAACCGCAGCCCCGGGCACGCCCACCGGCCGTAGCGGGACACCGGATCCGGTGATGGTCTGGACGCCCTTCGACCTCACCGTGATCGCCGTGGACGAGAACTGGTACCCGGTCCGCGGCGTGAACCACGTCATCACGCTCAGCAGCGACGACATGGCCTTCACCTTCGGCAACGACGTGCAGATGGTCAACGGGGTCGCCAACTTCCCCGGCGTGTACTTCGGCAACGAAGGTACCTTCACCATCACCGCCACCAGCGTGGACGATCCCACCAAGACCGGCACCAGCACACCGGTGCGGGTGGGTCCACTGCAGTGAGTTGAACCAACCTCAATCGCCGTGCATGACCTCCCCACGCACGGGACGATGACCCGCGGTCGTCGTCCCGTGCGTCCTTGACGAAGGCCGGGCTCCGCACGCCGGAAGCATGGAACCCCGGTTACCCCTGCCCGGTCTCCCGGCTGCGGCCCTGCTTGACCTCATGGTGCCAGTCCCAAGAATCGTACCCATGACACCCACAGAGTCCCCGCGACCGCGCTCCCGACCCCAAAAGCTCGGTGCCCTGCTGCTGGCACTGTGGCCCGTCGCATTGGTTGCCCAGACACCGCTCGACATTTACACCGACCGCCTGGTCAACGGATTCGAAGACTGGAGCTGGATCGACCGCGACCTGTTGCAAACCAACGTCGTGGCCAGCGGCTCGGCAGCCATCCGCGCCACCGGTAACGCCAGCCAGTGGCCCGCACTCTCCTTCCGCCGCGAGCCATTCAATGCGCGCCTCTACCAAAGCCTCGTCTTCCGCGCCCATGGCGGCACCACGGGCGGACAACGTCTGCAGGTGAGCGCCCAGGACGCCAGCGGCACCGGCCCCGCCTACATCCTACCGGTACCCCTGCCCGCCAACCAATGGCGCACGTTCGTCGTCCCCCTCGAAGCCCTGGGCAAGGCCGACAGCACCACCCTCGAACGCATCAACCTCCAGCTCCGCCCCAATGGTACCTCCGGCACCTTCTACGTGGACGAAGTCCGTCTCGACCCGCGGCCCGTACCGGAAATCGTCCAACTGACCGTCCGCGCCGACCGCAGCCTCAGGACTGCTGACAACCGCTGGTTCGGCGTCAACGCGGTCATCTGGGACAATGACTTCGCCGACAACGCCACCGAACGCAACCGCACCCTGGGCCTGCTGCGGGAAATGGGCATCACCACCCTGCGTTTCCCCGGCGGTTCACTCTCCGACGAGTATCATTGGGAATCCAACCGCTCCCGCACCAACACCTGGCAGTGGAACACCAGCTTCGAAGAGTTCATGAGCGTGGCCACCAACCTCAACGCCGAAATCTTCATCACCGTCAACTACGGCAGCGGAACCCCCGAAGAAGCGGCCGCCTGGGTCCGATACGCCAACCTCACCCGGGGCTACCGCATCCGCTACTGGGAAATCGGCAACGAATGCTACGGACCCTGGGAATATGACACCAACGCACGCCCCCACGACGCCTACACCTACGCCGTCCGCGCCGCCGAATACATCCGCCAAATGAAGGCCGTGGACCCCACCATCCGCATCGGCGTCGTGGCCGTGCCCGGCGAGGACCGCTATGACAACGGCTACCGCGACCATCCCGCCGTCAATCCGCGCACCGGCCAAACCCATTACGGCTGGACCCCCCGCATGTTGACCACACTCCGGTCCCTCGGCGTCCGGCCCGATTTCCTCATCCACCACCACTACCCCCAGTGGACACCGGAAAACCCCGTGCACAGCCCCGTGAGCGACCCGCTGGTATTGCAGTCCACCGATAACTGGGCCCGCGACGCCGCCGACCTGCGCCAGCAAATCCGCGATTATTTCGGCCCGGACGGCGAGGCCATCGAACTGGTCGTCACCGAGAACAACATCGACGCCGGCGCCCAGGGCCGCCAGTCCACCAGCCTCGTCAACGCCCTCTACTACGCCGACAGCCTCGGCCAACTCATGCGCACCGAATTCAACGCCTTCGTCTGGTGGGACCTGCGAAACGGCACCGACCGCTCCGGCAGTTTCGACCCCACCCTGTACGGCTGGCGCGACTACGGCGACCTCGGCATCATCAACGGCCCGTCCACGCGTCATCCCGTCTTCTACGCCGTCAAACTCATGAGCCTCTTCGCCCGGGCCGGCGATGCCATCCTCGAAACCACCTCCGAAGATCCCCGGCTCGCCGTCCACGCAGCCCGCCGTACCAACGGCACCCTCACCGTGCTGGTCCTCAACAAGGATTCCCGGGCCCACTTCACGGGACAGATCAGCCTCCAGGGTTTCCTGCCCCAACCCGCCGCCACCCTCCACTTCTACGGCATTCCCCAGGACGAGGCCGCCCGAACCAACGCCCCTCTCGCCAACCAGGACATCACCGCCTCCACTTTGACCCTTCCCGGGCCGGTCTTCACCCACACCTTCCCGCCGCTGTCCCTGACCCTGTTCACGTTCAACCCGGCAAACCTCGACCCACCCGTGCTCCGCCTCCATCGGCCCGGCCTGTCCGGTCCCTGGCAACTCGAGATCCAGGGTACACCCGGCGCCGCGCTGGTCCTGGAAACCTCCACCAACCTCGTCACATGGACCGCCCTCGCCACCAACCGACCCGCCGCAGGCCTGTGGAACTTCGAGGTACCACCCGAACCGGCCCAGCCAGCCCGATACTGGCGCGCCCGCGCAGAACCGTAACCCGCCGCGTGCACGCGCCGACCCCCAACCTGACTGGAAAGCCCCAACCCGGCAGGACCGCTGCCCGGCCTTGACCTCGCGCCAAAAGCGCTCCTAGTTTGCCGCTCATGACAGACCAGCATCAGGCCGGCAACCCAACCCGCCAAGCTTCCGCCCTGGTAACTTCCCGACGCGGTTTTCTCCGCACCACCCTGTTGGCCGGCGGAGCCCTGGCGGCACCCGCCATCCTCTCCTCCCGGACCCGGGCCAACGGCAACGAGACCCTGCGCGTCGGACTGATCGGTTGCGG
The DNA here is from genome assembly GCF_011044775.1 of Limisphaera ngatamarikiensis. Lineage (NCBI taxonomy): Bacteria > Pseudomonadati > Verrucomicrobiota > Verrucomicrobiia > Limisphaerales > Limisphaeraceae > Limisphaera > Limisphaera ngatamarikiensis. The sequence continues at coordinate 21,428 of NZ_JAAKYA010000092.1, forward strand.
CGGCCGCGGCACCGGCGCAGCCGGCCAGGCCTTGAAAGCGGACCCGAACACCGTCCTGGTCGCCATGGCCGACGTGTTCCCCGAACCCATCGAAACGGCCCTGAAATCCCTTTCCCAGGATCCGGCCATCGCCGAACGCGTGCAGGTGCCCCCGGAACGAAGATTCGTGGGCCTGGACGCCTACCAGCGGCTGATCGCTTCCGGTGTGGATGTCGTGTTGCAGGCCGCACCGCCCGGTTTCCGGCCACAACACGTGCGCGCAGCCGTCGAGGCCGGCAAACACCAGTTCGTCGAAAAACCGGTCGCCACCGACGTGGCCGGCGTCCGGTCCGTGCTCGAATCCGTCCGCATCGCCCGCGAAAAGAAACTGGCCTGGGTGGCGGGCTTTTGTTGGCGTTACGACAACGCCCGGCGCGAGTTCTATCGCCGCATCCACGACGGCGCCATCGGTGAGATCCGCGCCATCTACGCCACCTACTACACCGGCCCCGTCAAACCCATGCCGCCGCCCTCCGCGCGCCCGCCCGGTATGGGCGACGTCGAGTGGCAGATCCGGAACTGGTACAACTTCGTCTGGCTCTCCGGCGATGGACTGGTGGAACAGGCCTGCCACAGCGTGGACAAAATCATGTGGGCCATGCGGGATCAACCGCCCGCCAAAGCCGTGGCCACGGGCGGCCGGCAAACACCCAATCACGAGGGCAACATCTACGATCACATGCACGTGGTTTACGAATGGCCCAACGGCGTCCGCGCCTTCCTCGGCCAGCGCCAGATCGCCGGCTGCTTCAACCAGAACTCCGACTTCCTCATGGGCTCGACCGGCGAGGGTGTCATTGACGGTTGGCGCGCCGTTTACATCAAGGGCGCCCACCCCTGGCGGTTCAACGGTCCCAATAACGACATGTACCAGCAGCAACACGACGAACTGTTCGCCTCCATCCGCAAGGGCGAACCCATCAACGACGGCGAATGGCAGGTGCAATCCACCTGGGTCGCACTCATGGGCCGCATGGCCGCCTACACCGGCCAGGAAATCACCTGGGAAATGATCCAAAACTCCCGGGAACGACTCGTGCCCGATCCGCTGGAATGGGATATGAAACTGCCCATTGCCCCCATGGCCATCCCCGGCCAGACCAAATTTGTTTGAACCACCGAACGCGGCTCTTCCACCCATGACCCGCCGACAATTCCTCGCCACCACGGCCGTGGCCCTGGCCGCCGCGGCCTCAGCCACCCGGCACGGAACCGTACGGGCAGCCCAACGACGTCCGCTCAAAAAGGGGATCATGTGGGCCACCATCGGCCTGCCTGGATCCGTGCGCGACAAGATGGCCGCCGTCAAAAACGCAGGCTTCGACGGCGTGGAAATGATGAGTCACATGGACGTGGACGAGGTAAAGGCCGCCCGCGACGCAACCGGGCTGGCCATCCCGAGCGTTTGCGGCGCCCACCACTGGTCGAAACCACTCTCCCACCCGGACCCGCGCATCCGCCGCGAAGGCATCGAGGCACTTGAACGGACCCTGCGCGACGCCCACGCCTACGGGGCCACCTCGGTCCTGCTGGTGCCGGCCGTGGTCAACAAGGAGGTCTCCTACGACCAGGCCTGGCAACGGTCCCAAGAAGCCATCCAACAGGTCCTGCCCCTGGCCGCGGAACTCAAGATCCGAATCGCCATCGAAAACGTCTGGAACCATTTCCTCCTCAGCCCGCTCGAGGCCGCCCGGTACGTGGATCAATTCGAAAGCCCGTGGATCGGCTGGCACTTCGACTGTGGAAACATCCTCAACTACGGCTGGCCGGAACAATGGATCCGCATCCTTGGCCGCCGCATCTGCAAGGTCCACATCAAGGAATTCAGCCGCAAAAAACGCGACGCCGAAGGGTTATGGAAAGGCTTCGACGTCGCACTGTTGGAGGGCGACAACGACTGGCCCGCCATCATGCATGCCCTGGACGAGGTGGGTTACCAGGACTGGGTCATCACCGAACAAGGCGGCGCCGACAACCCCGACGGACTCCGCGACCTGGCCCGCCGCGTGGACCAGATCCTCGCTCTCTAATCCGGCCCCAAAAACCATCCGGCGAAAAGCAGCCCGACACACCCGAACCGGGAATCCACGGAAGGCGATTCAGCCACGCCCACCATCACGCCGGCCCCTGGCAAGGGTGTCCCGTCGGCCAGCCCGGCTTCCAACGCCCAGGTCCCACGCACACCACTCGCCAGCCACCGTGCCGGCCACGGCAAACCGTGGCCACCGGGTTGATGGCTCCGGCACGCGCACCGACCCAGCAGGATCCATGGAACCGGCCCAACCCGCGAGCCCTCCGACCCAACCATCCCCCAAAACCCGCAACGGAACCGTTCCACCCGCCCACGGGATCCACCCTTTGAGCGCCAGACTTGTGGCCCCGGGGATTCCCTCACCCCACCCGGAAGGACACAACGTTCCCCGGATCGTCAGGTTGCGGCTGTCGGGGTCAAACTTCGGTTCCGCCTGCGCCGGAATGCAGACCACCGACCTTGAACAGCCGGCACCCTCGGGAGCTCAAGTGGTCCGAATCTCCTGTCGGAGGAATGTCACGTACCCGATCCCAAAGCACACCAGGGTCAGGGCAATCAACAACACCACATGCGGCCAGACCAGGAACATGGACTGATCCAGAGGAAGCGGGCCTTGAAACCGTTGCAGCGACAGCCCCTCCAGGGGCGTAACCACCAGAAGCCGGCTCGTGCTGCGCTGGAAAGGATCGAGAATGGTGCTCGTCGCCTCCGCGTACAAGGTCGCCGGCGAAATCAGCGACAGCGCGTGGGCCAGCCGTTCATTGGCCATCAGCTGTTCCAGATTCTGCCGGCTGTACACGGGCCGGATCGCATCCGCCGCGAGATCCGCCACCAGCCCCATGAAAAACGTGAAGAAAATCCACAACGCCACGCAGGCCAGCGCCGAGGTGGCCAGCGACCGGAAAAAGATCGAGAACAAGATGGCCAGCCCCAACCAGAACGCCACGTACGTGATGCTGATCAGCAGGTAAATGGCCAGACGGGCCACCTCCTCCGCACCGGGCACCACCCCGAGCATGATCAGGCCCATCCCACACAGCAGCAACAACAGGCTCACCAGCACGATCGTGACGGTGATCACCCCGGCAAGGAATTTCCCGTTGATCACAGCGTCGCGGTAAATCGGTTGCGACAGCAGTTTCCCCAGCGTCCGCAAATGCCGCTCCCGGTTGATGGCGTCAAAACCCAGGATGATCCCCAGCAGCGGCCCGAAGTAGGCAATGAACTGCACCACCGAAAAGAACCGACCCGGCGTGGTGAAAAGCGTCAGAAACACATTCGATGCCCGGGGCAGCCCCTGCAGCACCTTGTGGATGCTGTCGGCGACCATGTAGGTGGACACCAGCGCCACCATGAACACCAGGCAAAACAACAACAGGAATCGGGTCGAATGAAAATGATCGGCCAGTTCCTTGCGGCAGATCGTCCACATGGCTCAGCCTTCCTTGAAGTACCGCATGTAAATCTCCTCCAGACTGGGCCCGGAGGCATCGCCCAGCTTCCGCCGGGCCAGCTCCTCGATCGTCCCCACCGCCACCAGCCGGCCCTGGATCATGATGCCGACCCGGTGACAGATCCGCTGCACCTGATCCAGCAGGTGCGAAGAAAACATCACCGTGATCCCGCGCGAACGGTTCAAATCCCGGATCAAGTCCAGCATCTTCAACGTGCCGTCCGGGTCCAGCCCCAGCGTCGGCTCATCCAGAATCATGAGCCGCGGATCCTTCACCAGCAGCTCGGCAATGCCCAGCCGCTGCCGCATCCCCCGCGAGAAAGCACCCACCGGTTTGTCCCCCACGTCGCCCAGCCCGACCGTCGCCAGGGCCGATTCGATCTTCCGCGCCGCTTCCGCCCGCGGAATGGCATTCAAATCGGCAATGTACTGAAGGTTCTCCCGGGCCGTCAGATCATCGTAAAACCCGACGTTTTCCGGCAGATACCCCACCTGCCGTTTGATCGGCAGCGGGTCCAGCACCGGGTCGTGCCCCAGCACCCGGGCCGAGCCGGCGCTCGGCTCGGTCAGCCCCAGCAACATCAAAATGGTGGTGGTTTTGCCGGCCCCGTTGGGACCCAGAAACCCGAAGATCTCGCCCTCCCGAACCTCCAGGTCCAACCGGTCCACCGCCGTCTGCCGGCCGTAATGACGCGTCAACCCGCGTGTCTCAATGATGGTTGCCATGTCACCGACGGCCCAGGTAATGGAACGTCACACCCAACCCCACCACCACCAGCACAATGATCGCCAGGCCCACCCAACCCCAGGCGGCACCCGCACGAATCGTCACCCGGAACTCAAGGTCCCGGTTCACTCGCTCACCATCCACCGACACCGCCACCGAATAATCCCCCACCAGCGCCTGATCGGCCGGGGTGATGCTCATCTCAACCTGCTTCACATCGCCCGGCTGCACGTTCTCCAGCTTCTCCGGCGAAAACTCCACCTTCCAGTTCTCCGGCTTGAACGCCTGGAAACTGATCTCGCGCTGCGGCGCCGACCCGGTGTTTTGCACCAGCAGCGTGGTGGTGGTCTTCTTCCCCCGCTCCGTCACCAGCGACAACAGCCCGCTGGGCGTGCCCACCTTCAAACCGTGCGTCCCGGTCAAAACCACCTTCAGCTCCTTCTCCGCACGCGCCCGACCCGCCTCCACCTCCACCTTGAACGCGTATTCACCGGCCTGCGCCCGGTACGGCGGCGTCACTTCAAACTCAATGGACCGGCTGGAACCGGCGTTGATCTGCAGCGAGGTGATCTGCTTCGACTCATATGCCGGCCGGAACGACGTCTGCCAACCCTCCGGCGCCACCGCACGAAAGTTGAACACCGCGTCCTGACCGGTCTCGTTCCGCACATCCAACGAAAACTGGAACCGGTCGGCCGAGGAACCCCGCAGCGTCGGATACGAGGTCTCCAGACTGATCCGCTCCGGACCGTGTTCGCCGGAACTGACCTTCACTGCCAGCGCAGTCTCCCGCACCAGCGCGTTGTCCGGCGTGTGCGCCCGGATGGCAAACCGATACGTACCCTCCGGCAGCTTCTTCACACTCCGATCCCTGGGCCGGGCCGAAAAGGTCAACGTCTGATCCTCCCCCGACGCCAGAAACACACCCGTCACGACCGTGCCGTACCGCCGGATCTCCACCCGCCAGTCCGCAGGCTGCTCCGTCACCTCCACAAGAATGGTCTCGTCACTCCGACCCCGGTTCTTGAACCGCAGGTCCACGTTCAGACTGTCGTCCGGCGTCAGGTTCACCCCGGGATACTGGAACGCCACGACGAAATGGCGTTCGGGGAGATTGTTCGTGTCGGCCGCCGCACGGGCCACCCCGCAGGCCCACAGACCGAACCCAACCACCAAACCTGCCAGCCAGAAGATCCTGTTCGTGCGCATCATAAAACCCACGGTTTGGTCGCTGAAAACCTCGAAAACGTTCAAAATCCAAAGGGTCCGAACAGCGCCCGGAGGCATCGCCGGGCTGACCCGTCGTCGGCGCCTTGTAAGCAGGCCGGCAACCCCCTGTCAAGCGGAAGCGGCCCGCCCGCGCCAACCCCCCGGCCAATTCGACTGGCCCGACCCCGACCCCGCACGTATGGTGATGAGCCATGGAACGGGAGTTTCGCGTGGAAACGGATGCCCTGGGGGAAATGCTCGTCCCGGCCGACGCCTACTACGGAGCCCACACCGCGCGCGCCCTGCACTGTTTCCCGGTCAGCCGCCTGCGCTTTCCCCGCGCCTTCATCCGGGCGCTGGGCCTCATCAAAAAACACGCCGCCATCACCAACGGCCGGCTCGGACTCCTGCCCCAGCGCATCGCCCAGGCCATCCACCACGCCGCCCAGGAGGTCGCCGAGGGCCGCTGGGACGACCAGTTCGTCGTCGACATCTTCCAGACCGCCTCGGGCACCTCGGTGAACATGAACGCCAACGAGGTCATCGCCCATCGCGCCACCGAACTGCTCGGCGGAAAACTGGGCGACAAACTCGTCCACCCCAACGACCACGTCAATTGCGGCCAGTCCAGCAACGACGTCATCCCCACCGCCGTTCAAATGGCCGCACTCGACGGCATCGTGCACCAGGTCATCCCGGCACTCAACGAACTCCACACCGTGCTCGACCGCAAGGCCCGTGAGTTTCATGACGTCCTCACCATCGCACGCACGCATCTCCAGGACGCCGCACCCATCCGGCTCGGCCAGGAGTTCAGCGGTTACGCCGCACAGATCGAACACGCCGTGGACCGGCTCTGGAACGTCGAGGAAAGCCTGGGCGCCCTGCCCCTGGGCGGTACCGCCGTTGGAACCGGTTTCAACACCCACCCGGATTTCGCCCGCCTGACCATCGCCGGCATCGCCAGTGAAACGGGCCTGGCGTTGGAGGAAAGCCGCAACCATTTCCACGCACAATCCAACCTGGACGCCCTGGTCGAGGCCAGCGGCGCCCTGCGCAGCGTGGCCGTCAGCCTCATCAAAATCGCCAACGACCTCCGCTGGCTCGGCTCCAGCCCCCGCAGCGGACTCGGCGAAATCAAACTCCCCGCCGCCACACCCGGCACCGCCACCCTGCCCGGCAAAATCAATCCCGTCCTGTGCGAAACCGTCATCAAGGTCGGCGTTCAGGTCATGGGCAACGACGCCGCCGTCACCGCCGCCGGCCTGTTCGGCGAATTCCAGCTCAACACCATGATCTCCGTGGCCGCCTGGAACCTGATGTTAAGCATCGAGTTGCTGGCCGCCGCCGCCCGCGCCTTCGCCCGACATTGCGTGGCCGGCATCGAGGCCGATCGCCAGCGGTGTGCCGAAATCCTCGAACGGAGTCTGGCACTGTGCGCCCCGCTCGCCCCCATCCTCGGCCACGACAAGGCCACCCAGATCGCCCGCATCGCCCAGGAAGAAGGCCGCACCGTGCGTGAAGTGGCACTCGAAATCTCCGGCCTCAGCCCGGAACAAATCGACGCCCTGCTCGACCCCCGCCGCCAAACCGAACCCGGCAGCGCCCTCCCACCTTCACCCGTCCACAACCCCCTCAACTCCACCCCCACCCCCAACCCCGCCGGAC
>NZ_JAAKYA010000092.1:28613-41068 GCF_011044775.1 Limisphaera ngatamarikiensis
CACCCTCCGCCGGGACCTGACCCGGCCACCGGATTCCCCCCAACCCAACGCAGCCATGAAATGTCTGGTCACAGGCGCCACCGGATTCATCGGATCCAACCTCGTGCATGAGCTCATCGCCCGCGGTCACTCGGTGCGGACCCTGGCCCGCAAACACAGCGACCGCCGCGCCCTCGAAGGCGCCGACTGCGAATGGATCGAAGGCGACGTCACCGATCCCGAAGCCGTGCGCCGCGCCGTGCAGGGGTGCGACTGGGTCTTCCATGTCGCCGCCAGTTATCACCTCTGGATGCCCGATTACCGACCCATGTTCGCCACCAACGTGGAGGGTACACGCAACGTCATCGAGGCCGCCACCCGCGCCGGCTGCCGTCGCATCGTCCATACCAGCACAGTCGGTTGCATCGGCCTGCCCAAAAAACAAAACGGCCGCTGGATCCCCTCGGACGAAACCACACCGGTCTCCGCCGCCCAAATGTCCAACCCCTACAAACTCTCCAAATGGCAGGCCGAACAGATCGCCCTCCAATGGGCCCGCGCCGGAAGCCCGGTCGTCATCGTCAACCCCAGCGCCCCCCTCGGCCCGCGCGACATCAAACCCACCCCCACGGGCAAAATCGTCGTGGACTTCCTCAACCGCGCCATGCCCGCCTACGTGGACACGGGACTGAACTGGGTCCATGTCCGGGACGTGGCCGTGGGCCACATCCTCGCCGCCGAACGCGGGCGCGTGGGTGAGCGCTACATCCTCGGCCACGCCGAGGGAAACTGGACCCTGCGCCAAACCCTGCAGGTGCTGTCCGACCTCACCGGTCTGCCGGCGCCACGCCTCCGCATCCCCTGGTGGGTGGCCTTCATGTTCGCCTGGCTGGACGAACGCCGCGCCGCCCTTACCGGCCGCCCGCCGCGCGCCCCCCTCGCCGGTGTCCGCATGGCCCGCTATCACATGTTCTTCAACCCGGCCCGGGCCATCCGCGAGCTCGGCCTCCCCCAAACCCCGCCCCGCCAGGCCTTCGCCGATGCCATCGAATGGTTCCGTGCCCACGGATACGTCCGCACCCAGGCATGAGACGTTCCCCGCTCCGCAAGATCGCCCCGGCCTTCCCCGCCCTGCTTCTCACGGGCGCCGTGCTGCTCCTGCCGGCCTGTCGCTCCCATCCAACCGTAACCGGCCCTGCGAACGATCCCCGCCCACCCCGCGCCAACCCCGCCCCACCAACCAACGATCGCTTCGCACGGGCCCGACTGTGGAAGCCCCCCGATGCCCCAACCACCCAGGGCTGGTCCGGTCTCCTGGCACCCTTGATCCTGGAGGAGGTGATCGGAACCGAGCCGGCCCCCGGGACGCCAACGCCGCACCTGCGCATGTTCGCTCACGAGGAATCCATCTTCGTCGGCGGCCGGTTGCGGCCGCAAATCTTCTACCTCTGGCGACAGGAAGAAGCATCCACGAGCGGCCGGCATCCACCCCCGCCCTGGCAGGGCATCCGCATACTCCTGGGCAGCCGGGACCTGCCGATCCTTTGGGAAACCGCCGGCACCGTCGTCCCCCGGCGACACCTCTACGTGGCGCGGCATTGGGAGGAGGCGGCTGCGCGTCGTTGGGGACCGCCCGCGCCCCCGCGCCGGTTCGCCGTGGAAACACCGGCAGCCACGCAGCCCCATGCACCCGCCTTCGTGACGGACATCTTCGATGACGCGCCCATGCCCATGGGCCCGATCGTTCACATCACGGCCGAAGGCCGCATCGCATCGCTCATCTGTCGGTGTTCACCCGCCCGGGTCCAACGACTCTCCAGCCAGCTGCCCTACGAACTGCAACCCCTGTCAGCCGCCCTGACCATGAACCACCTGGACCCGGTCCCCGCACCCGGCTCGGCCGCATGGCTCACGGCGGCCCAGTTGGAGACGCTGCTCCACTGGCTGCCCGATCTCTGACGCTTCAGCGCGGCGCGATGGCCCCCCTGCCAGACCGTCACGACGCGGTCACCGGGATGCCCCCCTCCGCAGGTTTCTCGTACACATGCCGGTACGCCATGTAATACAGCACCGGCACCGCCATGCGGCTGATCAACAACGACGCAACCTCGCCGGCCATGAGCGAGATGGCCAGGCCGTTGAAAATCGGATCCGCCAGAATCACCGCCGCACCCACCACCACCGCCATGGCGGTCAACAACATGGGCCGAAACCGAACCGCCCCGGCGTCCACCACCGCCTCCGCCAGGGGCAGCCCCTCGGCCAGGCGCTGTTCGATGAAATCCACCAGAATGATCGAGTTGCGCACCACAATGCCCGCACCCGCCATGAACCCGATCATGGACGTCGCCGTAAAAAACGCACCCATGCCCCCATGCGCCGGCAAAATCCCGATCAACGAAAACGGAATCGCCGCCATCACAATCCACGGCGTCAGGAAGGAGCGGAACCACCCGACCATCAACGCGTAAATCAGCACCAGCACCGCGGCAAACGCCAGACCCAGATCGCGGAACACCTCCAGCGTGATGTGCCATTCCCCGTCCCACTTGATCGCCGGCGCCAGGTCAGTAAACGGCATGCGCGCATTGTAAATCTTCAACGGGGCACCGTCCCCGCCAAACAGGCGCGTGTCCAGTTGCCGCAGGGCCCGGTTCATCTTGAGAATGGCGTACACGGGGCTCTCCGCCTCGCCCGCCACGTCCCCGATGACGTACGTCACCGGCATGAGGTTCTTGTGGTAAATGCTCTTGTCCGCAATGTCGTATTCCACCCGGACCAGCTCCCGCAACGGGATCAACGGCGGTGGCCCACCCGCCGCACCCGGCTCGGGCAGGGCATTGGCATCGCCGGATCGCACCCACAGCGCCAGCAGCTCCTCCGGCGAAGTCCGGGCCCACCGCGGCAGCTCCAGCACCAGATTCACATCCTCCTTCTCCCGCGGCTGATGGACCAGGTCGATGGACAACCCGCCCACGGCAATCTGCAGGGTGCGCGAGATGGTCTCGGCACTGATGCCGTGCAGCGCGGCCTTCTCCTTGTCGATCACAAACCGCGCCCGCGGCTGGTCCGCCTCAATATAGGCGTCCACGTCCACCACCCCGGGCGTGCTCTTGAAAATGCGCCGCACTTCCTCGGCCAGCCGCAGCCGATCCTCCTCGCTCGGCCCGTACACCTCCGCCACCAAGGTCTGAAGCACCGGCGGCCCCGGCGGCACCTCCGTCACCGCCACCCGCGCCCCGTACTTCTCGGCAATCTCCGCCACGCGCGGACGCACCCGCTTGGCAATGTCATGACTCTGTGCCCGGCGCTGGCCCTTCGGCAGCAGGTTGATCTGCAGGTCGGCCACGTGCGCACCGCGCCGCATGAAATAATGCCGCACCAGGCCGTTAAAATTGAAGGGGGCGGCCGTACCCACGTAGATCTGATAATCCGTCACCTCGGGTTCCGTGCGTACCGCCGCCGCAATCTCGCGCGCGGCCCGTGCCGTGCGTTCCAGCGAGCTGCCCTCCGGCATGTTGAGAATGATCTGAAACTCGCTCTTGTTGTCGAAGGGCAGCATTTTGACCTTCACCCACCCCAGCGGCACCGTGGCCATCGCGGCCAGCAAGAGCATCGCGATGCCCCCCAGGAACAACCACCGCCACCGCGGATGCGCAATCAACGGCCCCATGAAATGCCGGTACAACCGCGTGAACGCGTCCTCGGGATGTTCCGCATGGGTCCGGGGGGCCGGCCCCGCCGCCGCACCCTCCGTCAGCCGGCGATACTTGCGGCCCCAGCGCAAAATCCGAATGCTCGCCCACGGCGTCACAATGAACGCGATCAACAACGACCAGAACATGGCCGCGCTGGCTCCAATGGGGATCGGCCGCATGTACGGTCCCATCAACCCACCCACAAACGCCATCGGCAACACCGCCGCAATCACGGCAAAGGTCGCCAGGATCGTCGGATTGCCCACCTCCCGGACGGCTTCAATGGCAATCTCGCTCCAGGGCCGGCCCCGGTTGTGCGGCAGATGGAAATGCCGCACGATGTTCTCCACCACCACGATGGCATCATCCACCAGGATCCCGATGCTGAAAATCAGCGCAAACAACGTGATCCGGTTCAGCGTGAACCCGGTCAGGTAAAACACCAGCAGCGTCAGGGCCAGCGTCGCCGGAATGGCCACACCCACAATGCCCGCCTCCCGCATGCCCAACGTGATCCAGATCAGCAGCGACACCCCGAACACCGCAATCCCCATGTGCAGCAGCAGTTCATCCGATTTCTCCGCGGCCGTCTCCCCGTAATGACGGGTGATGCTCACCTGCACGTCGGCCGGTATCAGCGTGCCCCGCAGGGTCTCGATCTTGCGCAGCACGCGGTTCGCCACCGTGATGGCATTGGCCCCGGGCCGCTTCGCCACCGTCAGCGTCACCGCCGGTTCCTCCTCGGGCAACGGCTCGCCACCCCGCCGCGCCGCACCGTACCCAAACAACACGTACTGGGTCGGCTCCTCCGCGCCGTCCACGATGTCGGCCACGTCCCGCAAATACACCGGTTTGCCCCCGTGCACGCCCACCACCACCTGCCCCACCTCCTCGGCGTTCCGGAGAAATCCCCCCGTCTCGATGATCACCTCGCGATCGTCCCCGGTCAGCCCGCCCGCCCGGTACTGCCGGTTGGCCTGCTGCAGCATCGGAATCAGCCCCACCGGACTCAGATTCCGCGCCGCCAGCCGCACCGGATCCAGCAACACCCGCACCTGCCGGCGCGCCCCGCCAATGATCATCGTCTCGGCCACCTCCGGGACCTGCTTCACCGCGTCGTCCACCTGGGCCACCAGCCGGCGCAGCGTCAGATGATCATGGTTCGGACTGTGAAAGGTCAGCGCCAGAATCGGCACGTCATCGATGGATTTCAGCTTGATCAGCGGCTGGCCCACCCCGTGCGGAATCCGGTCAAAATTCGAGCGAAGTTTCTCGGTGAGTTTGACCAGGCTCTCCGTCGGGTCCGACCCCACCTTGTACCGCACAATCACCAGGCTCTCCCCTTCCTTGGACGTGGAGTAGATGTATTCCACCCCCGGGATCTCCCACAGCAGCTTCTCCATCGGCCGGGTCACACGTTCCTCAATCTCCCGGGCCGACGCCCCGGGCATCGAGACCATCACGTCCACCATCGGCACCTTGATCTGCGGCTCCTCCTCCCGCGGCAGCATCAACACGGCAAACACGCCGAGCAAAACCGACGTGACAACCAGCAGCGGCGTCAGCTTCGAATCAATGAAGGCCCGCGCCAGTCGCCCGGCCACGCCCAAACCCGCATGCACCGCCGGCGTGTGCTTCAATGTGCCCTGGTTCATAACCGTCCCTCCTGCAGCGTCCGACTCAACCTCCGCCGGTCCCCCGCACCGCTCATCGGATCGTCACCGGCTGCCCATCCCGCAAAGGCCGATCCGACTCCACAACAAGGCTTTCCCCCGCGGCCAGTCCCGAAACCACCTCCACCTCCTCCCCCAGCCGCTTGCCGGTCTTCACCAGCCGCAGTTCCGCCCGGCCCTCCTTCACCACGTAGGCCAGCTCCATCTGTCCCTTGACGTGAATGGCCCGCACCGGAACCCGGATGGCCTCCACCTCCGCCACCGGGACCAGCAACCGACCAAACTGCCCGCTGCGCAAACCCGGCCGCGCCGGCAGATCCACCTTCACCGGAAACGTCCGCGTCCGCGGATCCGCCACGGGGGTGATCTCACTGACCGTCCCCTCCAGGGTGACCTGCGCCGCCGGAACCCGCACCGTGAGTGTCTGACCCAACTGCACCCGATCCAGCAACGCCTCGGGCAGGTCCGCCTCCAACCGGAGCGCCTTCGGGTCCTCGATCTCCAACAGGGCCCGACCCGGCACCGCCAGGTCGCCCACGTCCGCGTGTTTGGCCGTGATCACCCCGTCAAACGGCGCCACGATTCGCGTGTGACCCAGTTGGGTCTCCGCCTCCTGCAACGCCGCGGCCGCAACCCGCAACTGCGCCTCCGCCGCATCGTACTCGGCCCGGGAAATGGTCTGTTCCTGAAACAGCTTTTCCCGGCGCCGGAAATCCCGTTCCGCCTGCTCGTACACCGCCCGGGCTTGCTCGTACCGGGCGCGGATCTCCCGATCATCCAGACGGACCAGCAGTTCCCCCGCACGGACACTCTGGCCCGGCACAACCAGCATCTCCTCAATCCGGGCCTGCACCTTGGCCTCCAGCGCCGCACGGAGTTTCGGCCGCACCGTGCCCACCACCTCCTCGGTGGCCCAGCGCCGTAGCCGTTCCACCGGCTGCACCTTCACCGTCGCCGCAGGTAACGACGGCGCCGACTCGGCCGGACCGGAATGCGGCCGATGGCACCCGGTCAAAACGCCCAAAAACAAGCACAAAAAGGGTATCGCCCTGAATTTCATGGCCGTCGCAAATCAGTTCTTTGAGTGTTTTGCGGCCCAAGGATGAACCCGGGCCGCAACCGTGTCAGCTCTTTGTTTCAGCCACGGCAGCAGGAGCCGCCGCCGCCCGCCGTCGCGGGCGCCGAGCTCCCTGCCGCTGCAGCCTGCTGCCCCGACTTCTCACCGCCCACGCCGAGCCGCCGCAGAATCGTCTCCAACGGGCAGAAGCCCGTGAACGAACTCTGCAACAGATTCAGCCCGACGAACGCGGTGAACCACAACCAATACCGGCTGTGATAATGTGCCAGCAGCAGGCTCAGCAGAATGAAGCTACCGGCAAACCGTCGTATGATGCGTTCCATAGGCCAGTCCTCCCAACATCAGGTTGCCGATTCAGTGCAGGCTGGAGGCAACCAACGCCCCCAGCACCGCTCCATATACCGTGCTAATGACCGGATGACTGGTCAAGGGACACGTCCCGGTGCTGCAACCCACCAGCTTGTACCAGCCGTAGCCCAGCACCGCACCCGTCACCGCCCCCAAAGCCAATCGCAGGATCATGCGCATCGCCCTTCTCCCGGGTCCCTTACGAATGCGCGGCGTGTTCCAGACACGCCTGCGCCAGCCGTTGCTCCAGTGCCCGGGGCGGAACCAAACCCACCACCCGGTCCACCGCCCGGCCCCGCGAAAAGAGCATCAACGTCGGCACCCCCGTAATGCCATACCGCATGGCCAGCTCCGGGGCCTCGTCCACGTTGATCTTCACAAAATCCACCCGGTCAGACCACTCGGCTGCCATGCGCTCCAGCACGGGCGCCAACATCCGGCAGGGCCCGCACCAGGGCGCATAAAAGTCCACCAGCACCGGCCGTTCGGCCTTCAGCACGACCGTCTCAAACTCCAGTTCGTTGATCTCTCGGACTACGTTCATCGTTCCGTTCCTCCTGGAGCCGCCCGCTTTCCGGGGCCGCTCCGCAGGGGATGGAGCCGCCAACAACGGTTTGGTTACAAGCCCGGTCCTGTTCCTGCCCTTCCCGCCCCGGCCCGATCCTCGCCAACCGGGTCATGCAAGCCGTGGGACCGTGCCGCCCTCAATCCCCGCCATGAAACCACAAACCCCGGCCACTCCATCCCCGTCCACAACCGCCGTGTCCGCCGGCCAAACGGCCCCGCACCCGGCAGACCCGACCCTGCGCTTGAGTCGCCGGCGCCTGCGCCATAGGTTGATCCCGTAGGAAGCCCGGGAGAACACCGAAAACACAGCCTCAAAACGGAGACGGAGTGATGGTTCCGATCGCCATCGCGGGACGCTTCGCACAGCCAGGGAGGCCCGTCCGGGGCATGTTCCTCCACGGCGGAACATTCCTGGCCGCCCTGCTCGCCGTGGTCATGGCACTGCCTGCCCGCGCACAACGTCAGATGGAACCACTGGGCCGCGGGCTGGTCGCACTGCGAATCAGCAGCACACAGGTGTACGTGAGCTGGCGCCTGCTGGGTAACGACCCCGAAGACCTTGGGTTCAACCTCTACCGCGCCGCTGGCGGCGCCCCGCCGGTCCGCCTCAACGCCGCGCCCCTGACCAACACAACCGATTACGTGGACACACCGCCCAATCTGGCCACGGTGGCCTACACGTAGTCGGTGCGCCCCGTGCTGAACGGCGTGGAAGTGCCGGACACCTATGCGCACCCCTCGAACACCCCCTTCACACTGCCGGCCAATGCGCCGGTCCGACAGTACATCCCGGTACCCATCCAACCGACTCCCGACGGTGTTTCCCGACGCGTGGGTTACATCCGGGTGGGCGACCTGGACGGCGACGGTGAATACGACTTCGTTTTCCCGCGTTTCCATCCCACGGTGACCACCAACATTTACGTGGACGCATACCGCCGGGACGGCACCCTGCTGTGGCGCGTGGACCTTGGCCCCAACAGCCTCAACCAATACAGTATCGAACCCGGAGCCAGCGCGATCGACATCGGTCACGGCGATAACATGGCCGTGTATGACCTGGACGGCGACGGACGTGCCGAGGTCATCCTCCGCACCGCCCGCGGGGTCGTCCTGCCAAATGGAACCGTCATTCCCGGCCCTGATGACAATACCCAATACATTTCCATCCTCGACGGCCTGACCGGTCGCGAACGAGCGCGCGACACCGTCCCCAACCCGTACCTGGCGGATGGGCCGCTGAATGGCCACATGGGCATCCTGTACGACGGGAAACGCCCCGTGCTGATCTACAAGGCCAAAAACCGACGCGATGACGGCACTTTCCAGGGAATCACCAGTGCCTGGACCTACCGCAACGGCACGCTCACCAGGCTCTGGACCTGGCTCCACTCCAGCGCCTGGGCACCGGAAGCCCATCAAATCCGACTCGGCGACCTGGATCACGACGGGCGCGACGAATTCCAGGACATCGGTTACGCCCTCCGTGTGGACGGCACCTACATGTGGGGCAACCCGGAAATCGGTCACGGAGACAGGTTCCACACGCTCGACATAGACCCGGACCGGCCCGGCTTGGAAACGTTTCTGATTCAGCAAGACAACCCCTCCGGCCTCGGCATGGCCCTGATCGAGGCGGCCACGGGAAAGTTCATCAAGAAATGGTACCTGGGCGGCGTGGGCGACGTGGGGCGGGGCGTGGCCGCCGACTTCGACCTCAACCACCGGGGCTGCGAGATGTTCTCCACCATGGCCAACCTGTACGATTGCAAGGGCAACGTCATCTACAACACTCACCCATGGCCGGTGGAGACGATCTGGTGGGACAGTGACCCGGCCCGCGAACTCCTGGTGACGGTCGGAAGCACGGGCGAGTCGCCGGCCATTGGCAAGTTCAACCCCTCCAATCCGGGCACTCCAACCCGCATTTATACCATCTACAACGAGACACCGCCCGGGGTCTACTGGCTCTATGGCGGCCGGCCCAATTTCTGCGGGGACATCCTGGGTGACTGGCGGGAGGAGCTTGTCCTGCCCGCAAACGACAACAGCGAAATCCGTATCTACATCACCAAGATCCCGGCCACCAACCGGCTCTACTGTCTCATGCACAACGGGCAATACCGCATCCAGGCCGTCACCAAGGGCTACTGGCAGTCCGCCTACGTGGATTACTACCTGGGCGGAGACATGGATCCGCCACCGCCGGCGCCCTTTTCCAACGCACGGCTTGTCTGGCGCGGCGGCGGTAGTAATCTTTGGGACGTCGGCGTTACACCCAATTGGTTGACCAACAACCTCTGGGTTTCCAACTTCACTGCCGTCCCCTACCAGCAGGGTGATTCGGTTCTGTTCGATATCAGCGGGTCCAATCATGTTTCCATCCACCTGACCACCGACCTTCAGCCGGCCGAGGTCACGGTGTACTCCCCCAGGGACTACACATTCGCCGGTCCGGGCCGGTTGTCGGGTCCCATGAAACTGACCAAGGTCGGGGGCGGCCGACTCATCCTGCTGGGAACCAACACCTACAGCGGACGCACGCTGGTGGCCGAAGGGTCTCTGGTTGTGCATGGTCACCTCATTAACTCCCCGCTAACGGTGCGCGGCGGCACATGGCTGGACGGCCGGCTGTCCGGAACGGGCATCGTCTCCGCACCGGTTACCATCCAGCGCAACGGAGGTCTCTCGCCCGGCAACGGCACCAACGCCCCGGGCACTCTCACCATCGCCAACAACCTGACACTCCACAACAGCTTGAACGACTTCGACCTTTCCGACGATCCTTCCGGCAGCGTCCGGAAGAACGACCGGGTGATTGTGACCGGCAACCTGACCCTGCTGGGTACCAACACGTTTCGCATCTGGCGCCTCAACACCAACGTGTCGGCCGGGTACTACCCGCTCATCTCGTACTCCGGCACGTTCTCGGGTTCCCTGGCGGCCCTGCGCACGGTTGGACTGGAAGGGATCCCGCACACCTTCACCAACCGCGCCAATCAGTTGGAACTCTGGGTCCGACCCACGCGTGCACCGGCAACCGTCGTATGGACCGGTGGGCTCAACAACAACGCGTGGGACCTGGCTCACACACCCAACTGGCTCAACGGCACGAACCAGGACGTGTTCATGCCGGGTGACACCGTGTACTTCGACAACACAGGAGCCTCCAATCTCACCGTCCGACTCAGCGACTGGCTGCCGGCTGCAAAGGTCGTCGTGAACAGCACGCTCAACTACACCTTCACCGGTGACGGAGGTCTGATGGGCGCGGCAAGCGTGCTCAAGTCCAACACCGGTTCACTCACCCTCCTGGCGGGGAACAACACCTACACCGGCCGCACTGTAATCGCCGGTGGGACCTTGATTGTTCCCACGCTTGAACCGAGTGGCTTCCCCAGTGCCCTAGGCTCGGCGTCGCCCGACCCGTCGAACATCCTGCTGACCTCGGGTGCCACCCTGCGCGTCAATTCCCAGGCCTACACGGACCGCGGGCTCACGCTTGGTCCCGGCACCAACACCCTTGACGTGACTGGCAGCCAGCTCACCCTGGCCGGTCCAATGGTCGGCACCGGCACCCTGCGCAAGACCGGTGGCGGCACACTGGCCCTGAGCGCCAGCAACAGTTTCACCGGCGGCACAATCATCGAATCCGGCGCGATCAACCTGCTGGATAGCCGTGGGAACATTTACGGGTTGGGCACAGGGCCCGTCATATTCATCAACGGGACACTGAGCTACATGGATCTGCAAGCCAGCCTCAGTTATCCGCAAAACTTTATCGTGCCAGCCGGCTGCTCCGGGCGTATCAACTGTGACGGACGCTCCTCTCTGACCGGTTCACTCACCGGCGCGGGCACATTCACCGTGTATGTCGGCTATGTCCGGACGGATTTCCGGGGCGATTGGTCGGGCTTCACCGGGCAAATCAACGTCGTCACGGACAGTGACGGGGGTGATTTCCGACTGAACAACAGGGCCGGTCTGCCCGGCGCAAGGCTCAACCTGGCCAGCCTGGCAAGCTTGCAGAACCGGGTCAGTGGCACTCCCACCATTCCGATCGGCGAATTGGCAGGTGCACCCGGTAGCAACCTGTCCGCACCGGGTGGCAATGGAGGTCTGCCGGTGATTTGGAGCGTCGGCGGCCTCAACACCTCCGCCACATTTGCCGGAAACACCTTCAACAATGTCGGCCTCATCAAGGTCGGCACGGGCACCTGGACGCTCTCGGGCACCAACCTCGCACACACCGGCCCGACCACCATCAACGCCGGCACACTCCTCTACAATGGTATCGGGACAAACTCGACCAGCCCCCTCACCGTCAATACCTCAGGCACACTGGGCGGCACCGGATTCATCGGTGGCAACGTCACCGTGCACGGGACATTGAATCCGGGCCCGACCGCGGGCAGCAGCATCGGAACCCTGACCGTATCGGGCAACGTCACTTTCAGTCCCTCCGGCCGGGCGGTCATGGAAATCAACAAAACCATGGCCAGCCATGACCGGCTCGTGGTGGGCGGAACGCTCACCTGCGGCGGCATGCTGGTCGTCACGAACCTGGGCGGTACCCTGTCGGCCGGCGATAGCTTCAAGCTCTTTGATGCCAGGGTGTATGCCGGTGCGTTTTCCAATTTCGCGCTGCCGCCCCTGCCTGCAGGGCTGGCCTGGGACACTTCAGCCCTGAACACGAACGGCACGTTGCGAGTGGTTGCACAAAAGCCGGCCGGAGCCAACATCGCCTTTGTCAGTTTTCATCCTGCGGACGATCAGCCGGACGCGACGGCGGCCGGGGCGGGTTTTACCAATGCGCCGGATGCCGGCTACACCCGGTTGTTGCGGGCCCGGGGTCATACGGTGACCCGGCTGGTGACGGTGGACAGTGCGGATGCCAATCCCGACTTCATTGCGGCTCTGCAGACCAACGACCTGGTGATCATCAGCCGTTCGGTTCCCAGCTCGCACTATCAGCAGGCCAACGAGACGGCCTTTTGGAACGGGTTGAGCAAGCCGGTGATGATCCTGGGCGGCTACATCATCCGGGGCGGGACCGGGGGTGGTTCGCGTTTGGGGCTGACCACGGGCGAGACGATGGTGGACACGACCAGC
>NZ_JAAKYA010000093.1 GCF_011044775.1 Limisphaera ngatamarikiensis
CCCTGCAGCCGGTCCGGATTCCCCACACCAGGCTGAGGTCCGTCACCGTCACCCACACCAAACCCACGGCGTTCTTCGCCAGTACTTCTCCGCAGTGGTATTGACGCGGTTTCGTCGCACATACCTAGTCGTCCAGCCCCCAAAAGAATCTCACCGCAGCTGTGGCAACTGCCGCCGCCACAAACATCACCTCGGTGGCCCACCTCACGACGCGTAGTCTGTTTCGGCCGGTTCACCATTTGCTCTCCACCACGGGCAGTTCAGGCCCAACTAGTCACCCCACACGTGCTTCCTCCAGTTCATATCCTGAAACCAAAGCCCAAAGAGACGGCAGCCACAGTCTCCCAAAAGCTTCATCCGCTGCCTACTTTGGATAGGAGAACCAGAGGCAGGCCTGCGTGCGAACGCTACGAATGGATGCTCAACGGCCCCTTGCGTCGTACAGTCCATACAGCGTGGACGACAGCAGGTCCGCCACCGCTCGCGCGGATTCGGAGGATATGCCAGTCTAGGACCACGCGGTTCACATCTACAATGATGTGCATAACCGGTTGGGCTAGGAGCT
>NZ_JAAKYA010000094.1:0-2812 GCF_011044775.1 Limisphaera ngatamarikiensis
GTCCAGGTCGTAGTTCATCAGCTCCGGCGTCTGCACCACCACCGCCGTCCGCACCTCGCCCTGCAGCCGGTCGCGTCGGTACAAAGGCATGGGGGGACTCAACCACAGAGACACAGAGGACACGGAGAACGGCCAAAAGAGAGCGCGCAAAGCATGTGGCGAGCTCCATGGCGGCGGTTGGTGTCCGGCAAAGCGTTCCGCAGCCTCTTGCCCCTGCAACAAGTCGGGTGGCCGGTATCGCTTCCGATCAGCAGCTTATTATAGGCGCATTCGAGCTGACGGCGGGGATGAGGTCCCTCCCATGCGACTTTACGGTAGGGGCACAGTGCTCTATGGCCGAAATTCTCGCGGACGGCGGGGACGCCGTCCCTCCCCGACCTGGCGGAGTTCGCAAGGGCATCCGGCCACCGGGTGTCGTTGCAGGCTCCGTAGAGGCGCCCGTGGTCTGCCTTTGCTTGCGGACCGCGAGGACGCGGTCCCTCCCATGCGACCTTGCGGGAGGGCACAGTCCCCCGTGCCCGCATCTTTCTACGGACCGTGGGGATACGGCCCGTCCCTTACCTGCGCCGTCCCGCCCATCCGGGACGGTCGCCGTCCTCGCCCACCCCATGGGGTCCAGATCGCCGCCCGGCCGGCAAGCAACCTCTCCGCCCGACACTTCGCCACACGCCGCACGGCTCCATGCATCCCAAGCCCCTATGCGCCTCCACGTGCCCCCTCTGCGCCTCTGTGCTTCATTGCAAAATCACATCCGCCCAAAGCACGCTGGCCAAAGCATCCGGTGGGCTGGACACTGGCGTTGAGGCTCAGGACGTCGACGACCTCCAGTTGTGCTCGAGGCTGGCCCTGCGGACTCTCCGGATCGCTCCTTCAGTGCCATGATCACCTCCCGGCGGACTTCGACTCCGCTGTGCAGCTCAATCCACGGGCAAGCCCTTCAGGGCTATCCCCACAAACCCACTCACGACAAGCGCTATGCACTCGCCCAACAGCCCCACCGAAGTGAACCCGAGCTTCACATACCACTTCCCCGGGTACAACAGGCCAGCCACAAAAGGAAGAACGGTCAGTCCAAGCAAATAAGGTCCCCCATAGTCGACCATAACCTGTCCGGGATGCACAACCTTGCGCCACACATACGCCGACACCATGATTGCAACCGCTCCACCCGCGCCACACAACGCCCATTTCCACCGCTTCAGCGCCCACCCCAACCACACGCTGCCAAACAACACCAGGTGCACGGCAAGTTGCAGCCACCCCCCCAACCATCCGCCACCAAATGAAACGGGCTCGTGTGTAAACACTCCAATCAGCGTCATGCTATAGGCAGTTCCCAACAACGCTTTTGCAAGCCTAGAACGTACACTCCGCTCCATGATAACAACCCGTAATCTGATACGGCCTCCACCCACACTTCAGTGCATTTTCAGCCGCCCATACCAGCGTGGTTTTGATTTCAGCATCCGCGAACCGGTGCGTTTTTCGCCACTTGGGATCGAAATCGTACGTGTCATCCAGACAGACGCTGAACGAAAACACCCCACACGCGCATGTAGTGCTGATGGTCAGCTCCACGTAGCCCAGCGCAAGCTCCCATGGAGCGCCCACAGCCGCCACCTCTTTTGTTGAGTTCATCCAGTAACGACTACCATGCTTGCAACGGCGCCGCTCCGCCTCGATCATGTCCAACACTGTCATCCCGTTCCCGGCTCTGGCAACGCTTACCACCGATTCCATGTCCCTGCACGATAACTCCCACGTCCCCCCAGAGCCCGACACATACCTGTCCCACGCTGCCTTCTCCTGTGGTGTATTCAAGAAGCTCCTGATAAGGTCTGCGGCTAGACGGCAGTGTAACGACGGTCGCGGCGCAGGAGGCTGCGGTGGTGGATAGCGTGTCGGAGGCCACCAAGGCACGTCCATCGGCGGCAGCAGACCCAAAATATCATATCGGAACACCGGCGCATTAAGGACAAATGCATAGGGCTGCGCACCCAAGAGACTCGCAGGCCCGGATCTTAACGAGAAGCTGCCAGGCTGTTCCCCTAACGGATCCCTGCTCAACCACCTTCCCAGGGCGGGACTGTAGGCGCGGTATTCGTACAGCACCAGGCCCGTTCCGTCCTCCGTCCGCTTCGTGCTGAACCGGAACGGATTCAGCCCCGCCGCAGCGCCCGTCAGCCGCAAAGGCTCTCCAAACGGGCCATACTCGTACCGCGCAGTCTCGGTACCGGTGCTCGCGGACACCAGGTTCCAGACGTTCCCGTTGCCGTCGTACGTCACAAAGTGCACACCTGAAGCAGGGCCGGTGTTCAGGCGCACCCACAACAACCCGCCCACTCCACCCGCTCCGTCCAGGCTTTCCGAGAGATCCAATCCCCACACGTACGACCGCACCACCGCACCGTTCGTCCCGTTCAGCTCCGCAATGTGACGACCGAACCACACGGGATCACTCACCAGCTTCAGATCCTCCACCACCTGCCACGTGTTGTTGGTCCAGACGTACCGCACCTGCCGTACCCGACGCCCCAACGCATCGTACGTCCAGTCCACCCGACGCAGATCCACAACGCCCCAGCTCATCACGCGCACCAGCCGGTTCTCAGCATCCCAACTGTACACCCACCGACCGTCCCGGACAAGATTCCCGTCCAGGTCGTAGTTCATCAGCTCCGGCGTCTGCACCACCACCGCCGTCCGCACCTCCCTCTGCAACCGGTCCCGATTCCCCCGAACCACCCCCAGGTTCGTCACCACCACCCCCACCGCACCCGTCGCATTGTTCACCCACACCTCCCCATACCAG
>NZ_JAAKYA010000094.1:3065-3352 GCF_011044775.1 Limisphaera ngatamarikiensis
CTCCCAGCTCATCCCCACCCCAGCCCCCAACCGTCCGGTTCCCAATCGCATCGTGCCGATACTCAAACTGTTGCCCCGCCACCGGCCGACCGTCCGCCCAATACCGTCGGCCCGACTCCAACTGACCATAAGGGTCGTACCGGTAGACCCAGTAACTGCCGTCGGCCCACCCGGCCCGCACCCGCCGGCCCATCGCATCGTACGTCCAGTCCAGACGGCTCACCACCCCCGTCGCAACCACCGA
Source organism: Limisphaera ngatamarikiensis (assembly GCF_011044775.1). Classification (NCBI taxonomy): domain Bacteria; kingdom Pseudomonadati; phylum Verrucomicrobiota; class Verrucomicrobiia; order Limisphaerales; family Limisphaeraceae; genus Limisphaera; species Limisphaera ngatamarikiensis. Next base: position 3,310 of record NZ_JAAKYA010000094.1, read on the forward strand.
CTGCACGTTGGTCAGCCGGTTCCACAGGTCAAACCCCCGGGTC
>NZ_JAAKYA010000094.1:3471-3767 GCF_011044775.1 Limisphaera ngatamarikiensis
CGAACCCAACGGCTCCCATGCGTACTCGGCCCGGTGGCCCTGATCATCGGCCACGCTCAGCAGCCGATCGCCCCCACCCCAGCTGTAGTTCACCCGGCTCAGCAGCGTGCCGCCGCGCCAGACCTCCTGCGCCAGCCGCCGGCCCAACGCGTCCACCACGTTGGTCACCCGCACCCCGTCCAGCTCACCCCCCACCCATTGCTCGCTGATCAACTCCCCGGCCACCGTGTACCACCGCCGCAACGTCGCCGGCCCCTGCACCACCTCCGTCACCCGCCCCCGACGATCGTACCGGT
>NZ_JAAKYA010000095.1:0-2119 GCF_011044775.1 Limisphaera ngatamarikiensis
CGGCGTCTGCACCACCACCGCCGACCGCACCTCCCCCTGCAGCCGGTCCGGTCGGTCCAGAGGCATGGAGGGATCGAACCACAGAGACACAGAGGACACGGAGAACGGCCAAAAGAGAGCACGCAAAGCATGTCGCGAGCTCCATGGCGGCAGTTGGTGTCCGGCAAAGCGTTCCGCAGCCTCTACCCGCTGCAACAAGTCGGGTGGGCGGCGAATCCGCTTGCGACTGGCAGGCTATTACAGGCCGCTTCCAGGGGACCGGGAGGATGCGGCCCATCCCGGCCCGGCCGATCCGCGCGGTACACAGCAACGTGGCCATGGCGCGGGAGGGGTATGGTCCTGCGTGACCGACATTCTTACGGATCGCGAGGACGCCGTCCCTCCCCGACCTGTCGGAGCTCGCAAGGGCATCCGGCCACCGGGCGTCGTTGCAGGTTCCGTAGAGGCGCCCGTGGTCTGCGTTTTCTTGCGGACCGCGAGGACGCCGTCCCTCCAGGGCTGGACAATGTCGGAGGCTGCCCACGGTTGGGCGATGTCCGGGAGGGGCGCAGTCCTCTGCGCCCGAGATCCCTGCGGACGGCGGGGATGCCGTCCCACCCAAGCTGCTAAATGCCGCAGAGTACCTTTGATTTGGTGATGGCGAGGGAGGGGCACGGTTCACCGTGCCCCTTTCATGCTTTAGCTCAAGCCACCCTGGAGAGTCGCCGTCCTCGGCGACTGGGAAAATCGGGCGGGCGAACGCCCGCCGGGAGAGGCGCAGTCCTCTGTGCACGATATATTTAAGGGCCCGCGGGGATACGGTCCCTCCCAGCCAACCATCGCGGGACGGGCACTGTCCCCCGTGCCCGGATTGTTCCACGGACCGTGACGATAACGGTCCCTTCCGGCCTGGCACATACGGTGTGGCGTCCTCGACCCGACGATGGCGGGGGGCACCGTCCCCGATGCCCGCCATATGCGCAGCGCATGCACGCGATCCCTCGCAGCCTGGACACGGGTGCGGCGGATGTGCCCTCCGGGACCGGTCCCCGTCCGACTGGTCCGGCACATTCGGCGGGCCGGAGGGCAGCCCCGGCATGGAGCAGCTCCGGGGGCCTTCCGTATTCGCCGGGTCCGTCCCCGCCGGGGTCGGGACCCGGGGCCGGCGGGCGTAGCCATCCCCCCAAACCTTAGCCATCGCCTGAAGTATTGCACCGGCGGGTGAAGATTTTTTTTGGGTTCGGCGTTGAATATCCTCGCGCGCCGTGCCTCAATGAAGCATGCCGACCGTCACCAAACGCTCGCCCAGGATCCGCTTCGAGTTCGTCCCCGCTCAAAAGCAGTCCACCCTGGGCGGCCTGCCCGCCCTGGAAGCCCTGGCCCAGCAGTTTGACCTCTGGCAAAAAATCCGCGCCCTGCCCGGACTGGACCCGCGCACCCGCACCTCCCACGGCTACAGCCCCGAGCTGATCGTGGCTCAACTGATCTACTGCTTCTGCTCGGGCGGGGCCAGCCTCGCCGACGCCGAACGGCTCAACGACGAGCCACTGGTGCGCCAGTTGGCCCGCGTCAAAAAGTTCGCCGACCAGACCCAGCTGGGCCAATGGCTGCGCCAACAATCCGACACCTCGATCGCCGCGCTCTGGAACCTCAACGCGCAGTTTGTGCAGTGGGTCATCGACCGGGCCGACCCCGCCCGCTGGACCTACGCCGGACGCGCGGAAGCGTTTTTCGACGAGACGCAGATCGAAGTCTTCGGCCCGAGCTTCGAGGGGGCCAAGATCAACTACAACGGCGAGCTGGCGCTCTCCTGGCAGACGTTCTGGTTCGGCCCGTTCCTGGTCGGTGGTGAACTGGGTTCGCCCGGCGAGGTCAGCAGCGCGTTGCCGGCGATGCTGCAAACGCTCCGGCCGCTCTGGCGGGATCGCCCCTGCGATTTCCTGGCCGACAGCGGCTCCAGCAGTGCCGAGCATCTTCAAGCCATCGAGCAGGCCGGCTTCACGCATTGGAGCGTCAGCTACAACAAATGGACCACCGGGCCGGAGCGCACCGCCGCCGCGCTGCCCCAGAGCGCCTGGAGTCCGGCCACGCAGACGCGCTGGCGCGACGGGGTGGAAGTGACCGAGCAGTACGCCGGCAT
>NZ_JAAKYA010000095.1:2398-2472 GCF_011044775.1 Limisphaera ngatamarikiensis
AATGCCAGGGCTGGACGGTGCCCACGCTGCTCAAACAGATGGTGCGACTGCCGGCCACACTGGTGCGGCATGCG
>NZ_JAAKYA010000095.1:2635-13411 GCF_011044775.1 Limisphaera ngatamarikiensis
GAACTGGAGTCGCGGCCCGAACCCCGCGCGCGCCGACCGCTCTGGCGGCCAGGGCGGAGCATGCCCGCATCTGGGAAAAAAACCACCCTGGCACGGCCCTGCGGCCCTTCCGGCGCCCGGACGACCCCTCCCCGATGGGCCCCAGAGCCCTCCCAGATCTCGTTTAGAGACTCCTCCGATTCGAAAACACCCTTTGACACGCCGCCCCAACGGCTGGCTAAGGATTCAGGTAGCCATCCGGAACCGTAGCACTTGACTCATCACGTTCCTCGGCCACCATCGCTGCGTGGCGCTGTTCACCATCCATGCGGATTGTCGTTATGAAATCGTGCGCAAGATTGCCGAGGGCGGCATGGGCATTGTGTACGAAGCCGAACAGCACGGTGCCCATGGCTTTGTGAAGCGGGTGGCGATCAAGGTGATCCGCCAACAGTACGCCCGTCAGCCCGAGTTTATAGCGAACTTCATCGGGGAGGCCAAGCTGGTGGCCGACCTGATCCACACCAACATCGTTCAAACCTATCACCTCGGCGAAGCCCATGGCGTCTATTTCATCGCCATGGAGCTGATCCGTGGAGTGAACCTCGAGCAGTTCACCCAGCGGCACCTTGAGTGCGGCCGGCGTTTGCCCAGGGAACTGGCTGTGTTCATCGTCAGCCGGATTGCCCGGGGGCTCGCCTACGCCCACGCCAAGACGGATCGCGATGGCCGTCCTCTCGGAATCGTGCACCGCGACGTCAGCTTCAAGAACATCCTCATCGCGTTTGAGGGTGACGTGAAACTCACCGACTTCGGGATCGCGAAGGCCCGCGGCTACCTGACCGATCAGGAGGGTGAGGTCATCGCCGGCAAGGCCGATTTTATGAGCCCCGAACAGGCCAGTTTCCAGAAGACGGACAAGCGTTCCGACCTCTTTTCCGCCGGGATCGTGCTGGCCCATCTTCTGCTGGGGTACAACATCTTCAAGGCGGCCACGCCAGAGGAATCCCGGCAGCGGGTTCTGCAACTGCCCATACCGGACTTCCGAACCCTGGACGAGCGCATTGACGACCGGCTCAACGCCATCCTTCACAAGGCCCTGGCCCGGGACCTGCGGCAGCGGTACGGGTCCGCCGACGAACTCCTCTACGACCTGGAGCACTACATCTACCATGCGGGTTACGGCCCGACCAACGAAACCCTGGGCCGGTATATCCGCGAGTTGTTTGACGGCTCTCCTGCTGCACCCGCGCCGTCCCCGTGGATGGAGAAGAGCACCGGGATGATGCTCCGGGCCGAACACCTTTCACGACCGCACTGAGTGCACAAGATGACCCGCAAATCCAAGAACGTTCGTCCCCGGCGGGTGCGCATCGGCCTGATCCAGGCCGCTGCGACCCCGGATCCCGATGAAAACCTGCAGCGCACCCTGCGCGCCGCGCGACAAGCGGCCCGTCAGGGTGCCCGGATCATTTGCACGCAGGAACTGTTCCGTTCCGTCTATTTCTGCCAATGCGAGAACCACGACTTTTTCCGGCTGGCCGAACCCATTCCGGGCCCCACCACCCGCGCGTTTCAAAAGTTGGCTCGGGACGAGCAGGTGGTGGTCATTGCCTCGCTGTTCGAACGCCGTGCCCCGGGTCTCTATCACAACACCGCTGCGGTCATTGATGCCGACGGGTCCCTAGCCGGGATCTACCGCAAGATGCACATCCCGGACGATCCCCTGTACTATGAAAAGTTCTATTTCACCCCGGGGGACCTCGGCTTTCGCGCTTTTGCCACCCGGCATGCGCGTGTGGGCGTTCTGATCTGCTGGGACCAATGGTATCCGGAGGCCGCCCGACTCACCGCTCTGCAGGGTGCCGAGATCCTTTTCTATCCCACCGCCATCGGCTGGCATCCCTCGGAAAAGGCCGAGCATGGCCAAACGCAGCACGACGCCTGGGAGATCATCCAGCGCAGCCACGCCGTCGCCAACGGGTGTTATGTGGCTGCCGTCAACCGCGTGGGGCACGAGCGCCTCCCCGAAGCCCCCGGCGACGGCATCGAGTTTTGGGGGCAGAGCTTTGTTGCGGGTCCTTCCGGCGAAATCCTGGCAAGGGCCTCGGCCGACCGGGAAGAGATCCTGGTAACGGAGCTGGACCTTGACGCTTTGGACCTCACACGTACGCATTGGCCATTCCTGCGGGATCGACGGATCGACGCGTATGAGGGGTTGACCCGTCGATGGATCGACCCTTCAGCCCCTCCCGCCAGTCGCTGATACCGCACCATGGATGAGCCGCCCCCTGCGGCTTTGCCCTTGCCGCGTTTTCGCAGCCCCCTGCATCATGACCGGTGATGAACAAGGAACAAGTGGCGGCCATCCTCACCGAAATTGGGACCCTGCTGGAGCTCAAGGGGGAAAACCCGTTCAAAACGCGCGCCTATCTGAATGCCGCCCGGGCCATTGAGAGCCTGGATGAACCCCTCGAAAAGGTCGTCGCCGAGGGCCGTTTGGACCAGATCAAGGGCATCGGCGAGAGTCTCCGCGACAAGATCACGGAACTGGTGACCACGGGCCGGCTGGGCTACTATGAGGAGCTGAAGGCCTCCATCCCGCCCGGACTCATCGAGCTGCTCGAAATCCCCGGGCTCGGCCCCAAACGCATCCTCACCCTCAGGGAAAAACTCGGCATTGAGTCGGTGGATGCCCTTGAGAAAGCCTGTCGCGAGGGCAAGGTGGCCACGCTGCCCGGCTTCGGAGAAAAAACCCAGGCCAACCTGCTCGAGGGCATTGAGCGGCGCCGGAAATTCGCGTCCCAGCATCTCCTCATCGAGGTGTGGAGCGCCGCCGAGCCGTTGCTGGAGTTTCTGCGACAGCATCCCGACGTGATCCGTTGCAGCCCCGCTGGAAGCCTGCGCCGGAACAAGGAAGTCATCGGGGACCTGGACCTGCTTGCCTCCAGCAAAAATCCGAAGCAGGTCCTGGAGGATTTCACCCGGCAACCGGCCGTGACCAAGGTGCTGGCCAAGGGCGACACCAAGGCCAGCGTCCTGCTCGAAGGCGGTCTGCAGGCCGACCTGCGGGTTGTGGCCGACCGCGAGTTCCCCTTCGCGCAGATTTATTTCACCGGAAGCAAACAGCACAACATCGTCATGCGCCAGCGCGCCATCGAACGGGGTCTCCGCCTCAACGAATACGGCCTGTTCCGGTCCAAGGAGGAAACCCGCGATCCGAAACTTCTGATCCCCTGCAAGGACGAAGCCGAGGTGTTCCAGCAGCTCGGCCTCCACTACATCCCGCCCGAGCTCCGCGAAGACCTGGGCGAGTTTGAAGCCGCGGAAAAAGGCCCGATTCCACGCCTGCTCGAATGGACCGACCTCAAAGGTTCGCTCCACAACCACACCACCTGGAGCGACGGCCACATGACCCTTGAGGAAACCGTCCAACTGGCACGTTCCCTCGGCCTGGCCTACTGGGCCGTCACCGACCACTCCCGATCCTCCTTCCAGGCCAACGGGCTGGATCCCCAACGGCTGCGGCAACAAATCCGGGCCATCCGCGAGATCAACCAAAGGCTCGAAGACGAGGGCGCCGATTTCCATCTGCTGGCCGGCACGGAGGTGGATATTTTGCGCGACCGACTGGATTTCGACGATGATCTTCTGGCCGAACTGGATTTTGTGATTGCCAGCCTGCACGTCCCCGCCAACAACGAGGCCGAAAACACCAAACGGCTGATCCGCGCCGCCCAAAACCGGTTCGTCCATGCGCTCGGCCACCCCACCGGTCGACTGCTCCTTGAGCGCGACCCCTACCCTGTCAACCTCGACGCCGTGATCGAGGCCTGTGCCGAAACCGGCACCTGGATCGAACTCAACTGCAACCCCCACCGGTTCGACATGGACTGGCGCCACTGGCCGGCGGCACTTCGCAAAGGCGTCCGGTGCGTGCTCGGGCCCGATGCGCACCGGCGCGAGCACGTGGCATATCTGAAACTCGGGGTGGGCATCGCCCGTAAAGGGTGGCTTCAACCACGCGACGTCATCAACACCCTGCCCTGGCCACAACTCCTCAAGGCGCTGCAAAGGAAGCGGCAGAAGCTCTGAAGCCGAGCCCTGACAGGCTCCGACCCCGGGCCGGCCCTGCCGCACTCGCAAGGTCGGGCACCGTGTGCTGCGTCGCATTCAAGACCCGCCCCACCGCCCCCACCCCGGCCCGCCCGGTGCCAGAGAATGGCGCGACACTCACCCGTGGCGACGTTGTGCCGTCCTGATGCACAGCGGCCCCTCCCCTGCGCCGCTGTGTTTTGTGACTTCATGAGGGGACATCTCACGACCTTCTTCGCCCGGATCTTCCCGGGAATGACTCAGACGGCCGGGCTCCACGTTGTCAAAGGGGGTAAAGGGCGCGGGCTGAGGCGATGGGCAGCGGCTTCCACCCCATGCGCACAACGCCTCCTCATGCCGCCGGGCCGTCCGTGTCCGCCGCCGAATCGTCGGCCCTGATGGCCGAAGCTCCGGGCGTCTCCCTGAAAGCCTCCGTCGTCCGCCTCCTCAATGCCGCCCATGAAAATCCCGGTCCCGGGGAAAACCCGGGCCCTTCACGGCCCGCGGTAATTCTGTTGTCTGCCCGGGGAGGAGCTATGGCTCTGATTGGAAATCTAGCCGTGCAACGGACGCCGGTCGTGGTGGTTTACAGCGTGCCGTGTGGGAATCCCGCAAAACCGGAAAGCGCCCGGCTCAGAACGCGGTGCGACTCCGCGCTTGCAATGCCTCCCATTCGGCCGGTGTGTTGCAATTTCGAAGACATTCAGCCTCCGTGGCCCGGAGTGGCCAGGGCCGTATGGCACCCTCGGCCCGGCACCGTTCGGCAAACATTCGGGCTGCGGGACGGCATCGCGCCAAAAGATCGACTGCCAGACCATGACATCGTTTGGGGTAGACGGCCACGAGAGGTTCCCATGCGCCGCGCCAGACCGGCACCACCCCCGTCCTTTCGTCACAACGCCCCAGCAACCGCCGTAAAAAATCCGCGGTCAGCGCCGGCAAATCCACCGCCACCACCAGCACATGCTCCGTGGCGGCCGCATCGAGTGCCCGTTCAATCCCCGCCAGCGGTCCGGAGTCCGGGAACCGGTCCCGGAGGATCGGCGCGTCCAATCCCTCATACCGCGCATCGTCGCGGGCGGAAACAAACAGCTCCGCGGGCTCCACGGATCGGACCAGTGCCAACTGCCGCTCCAACAGTGTCCGGCCCTGCCAGATCAGCGTGGCCTTGTCGCGCCCCATGCGGGTGGACGCTCCACCCGCCAGGATCACGGCACTGAAGGCAAGCCGTGGTCTTGTGCCCTGTGAGCCCTGCGCTACGTCGCTGTGTCCCGGCGCAGCCATCCGCTTGTCAGGATGCGAGCCCGCAGCCCACCCCGGCCCCGCAACCACGCCTCCACCCGCTCATCGCCGAAGGCGCGGTTCATCCAGTAACAGGGCCGGCATTCTTCCACGCCAAAAAACCGCACTCCCTGCAGCTCGAATTCACGGCCGATCAGAGCGTTCAGATCCAATCCCTCCGTGATCACGTTGCGCCGGGTGGCCGCGGCGGGTGCCTCGTGCAAGCCCAGCTCACGCCTCATCGCTTCCAGGGTTTCCCAGGCGAAAAACGTGATCTGGCCCTTGTAATCGTCCTTGAAGTCGAAGAACCGGTCCCCCCGCAAGCCGCGGCCGGCCACACATTCGACCGCTTCCACCTCCACGATCGGGTGTTCGCCCGGCGGCTGGCCGTGGTGTCCGAAGTAGTTGTGCCCCGGCGAAATGAACAAATGTCGAATCCTCGCCATCTTGGTCACCGAACAAGCCTCCCATGTGCGCCTTTGTCAAGCTGCGCCAAGGTAGCGGCGCTGCCAGCGTCGCGCCTCATACAGTTCGGCGCATCGTCCGCACAGCCCCAACCCGGCAGCCCACCAGGGAGCATCTTCGCGGATCCAGGGTTCCAAGGTCTGCGCCCGGTGCGGATCCGCCCATTCAAAGGTGGGAAAACCGCAGAGCGGACAGGCAGCACCGGGTGCCGGTCCTTTCTGCGCGCGCACGCACCGGGGATCACTCGCCCAGGCCACCAACTCCGCGTGCCGGGGCGGCTCCCGGCTCCACAGCCGCGCCAAGACCTCGGCCCGGCGTTCCTCGGACCAGAATGGGAATCCCCGAGGGAACGCCAGCGGCACCGCGCGCCCCGGGACAAACTGCGCGTCATCCGGATCCCGGTTGCGCAGTTCCCGGACGAAGACCACGGTCCAGCTATCGTCGGTCCACACGCCCTGCCCGGTCACATTCTGCCGGGCGGGCGGCTGCGACTGGAACGATCCGAATCCGCGTGCGTTGGCATCCTCCACCGGACTGCGATGCGGCTGGGCCAGGAAATTGCCCGCGTCCCGGGCTGTCAGGAAATGCCGCTGCGGCTGGAAATAGGTGTCCACATGCATGGCAGGGTAGGCCTGTGCAATGTCCGGCCCGTTACCCGCCGCCAGTTCCGCCTGCCACGCGGCTTTCCAGTGCCAGATATTCACCGGATTTTGACGATCCCCCATCCCCAGGAAGGCCGGCTCGGTGCCGAGGGCAAATTGGACCGCGGCAGCATCCTGGAAGTCCTCCACGCGGAGCGCCCGGGTTTGAGGCAGGGGATCCCGCCATTGCATCCACAGTGCCAGTTTGCGGCCATCCGTGACCGCCCTCACCGCCACGGCATACACCTGTTGGGGTTCGGGCCACAATGGGTGCAGAGGAATGCGGGACGCCTCCCATTGTTCCCACGCGGGATCCAACGGATCAGTGGAAAGTTTCTCCACCCGCCGGAGCGGGATGCGGTTGTCCTCTGGCTGCAGGAGGTCGTTGACGGCCACATCCGTTCGGCGGAGCGACCGGATGTAGTGGACCAGCGCCCAGCGTTCCTCCGGAGTCATCACATCGTCGCCGTATGGCACCATGGGCGTCCCGGCCAAACCGATCCGAATCCGCAAATACAGGTCCCGGCCGCTGGAACCGCCGCGGAACCTTTCGGTGTTGAAGTCACGGGGTCGGGCCGGAAAACCGAAGCTGTCCTTCAGCAACGGCACCTGAGGGCCGTCGCCGGCACCCGTCTCCCCATGGCAGAGGTGGCACTGCATCCTTGCATAAACCGCCCTGCCCAGTGCCAGGGAATCCACGGTCACTGGCGGTTCCGGGGGCACTTCGATCGGCCCGGGTACAACGCCGGCTGCCTGCTGTTCCTCAAATCGATTCACTCGCTGCCCCTGCGCGTTCGTGTACGCCGTCAGGTATTTCACATAACCCACCAGAGCCCACCGTTCCGCCTCCCCCAGGTAACCAAACGCCGGCATCGCGCTACCCGGCAAACCCTGGGAGATCGACCGGAACAGGTCTTCATCCGAAGGCAGCGTGCCGGGTGGCGTACTCTGAATCTTGAACAAACCGGCGCTGAAATTGCGCGGCTTGGGAAACAACCAGATGGCCGCCGGCCCCCTGCCCGCTCCCATCCACCCCATGGCAGGGTGCACAATGCTGGTCATAAAGCCTCCGCCCCAACTCCAGGTCCCCCTTCACATCTTCCAGCGTGCCACCTGCCCCGGTGACCCAGGCGGCTCCCAGTCCCAGCAGCGTCGCAATCCAACCGCTGACGAGCCTTGCACCCGACGTTTTCATCGCTGATGCACAGCATAAGGCCTTTTGGAGAGCGTTCTTTGACTCAGGTCAAACTTTTCGCAAAAACCGGAGGGGCCGCCCGCACGTTTGTCCCCTCCTTCACCTGCGTTTTCGGGTGTCCCCGTCGGCGTGCCGGTATCCGGGCCACCCGCGCCCACCTCGGCCAGGGCCATCGCATTCTGCAGCAAGTCCCCCCGCCCCGTATGCTGGAGTCCACTGGATTCCAACCGGTTCCAGGGCCAAACGGGTTTTCGCTCCGGCGGAATGACCACGGCCCCAATCCGGCGAACCGGTGTGGGGCCTTGAAATATCGGAGCCTCGGCCCGGCCATCGAACTGGCCGCGTTTTGCCGATCGGCGCGAAAGTTTCAGAAATGGGCCGGACTTTGGTTGCCGGAATCGCCGGGAACGAGTCAGGGGCCCACTTGGAAGCACCGAACCGCTCTTGCTTCGCGCCGCCGCTTTACCCGGGAGAGCCGTCAGCTACAATGACCCGGCGTGTCGGAGGGCTTGCATCACCCTTTGTTTGAGGGGTTGCCGGACCGGGTCCGTGCCAGGGTCGCCGCGTCTGCGCGGCGCATGGAAGTGGACCCGGGAACCTGGATCGTACGGGAGGGCGATCCCGGGGACGGCCTCTACCTGCTGGAGGAGGGGACGGTGGAGATCGGCTGCTCAACCGGGGCGGGCTCGGGCCGTGTGCTGGCCACACTGGGGCCCGGAGCTGTGTTCGGTGAAATGGCGGTGGTGGAGGAAAAGCCGCGCTCGGCCGCTGTGGTGGCCCGGACTCGAGCCGTTGTCCGGTTTTTACCCCGGGCGGCAGTAGTGGAGTTGATGCGGGAACACCCGGAGTTCGCCCTTCGCCTGTTACGGGAGCTCAGTCGGCGGCTGCGCGAGTTCAACCGGGTTTACGTGGAACAAACGCTTCAGATGGAGCGACTGGCCCTCGTGGGCCGGTTCGCTCGCGCGATTATTCATGACCTTAAAAGTCCGTTGAATGTCCTCCAACTGGCCGCGGAAATGGGCCTTGCCACGCAGGCCGACGCCACCCGTCGTGCCGAGGCATTGCACCGCATCCGGCGCCAGGTCGAACGCATCACCGACTCGATTCAGGAGATCCTGCTCTTCACCGAGGGCGGCAGCGGGATCGAGGGCATGACCCCCACGATTTACGCGGACTTCCTGAAGGCCGTGCTGGAGGAACTTTCGGGGGAGGTGAAGTTGCGGGGGCCGGACCTGCTTTGGACCCCCGACGACTGGCCCGCCGGTCGGGTTCGGCTTCAGCCCCGCCGCCTTCGCCGAGTTTTGCAAAACCTGGTTCACAATGCCTGCGACGCACTATCCGCCGGAGGCCGGATCGAAGTCCGCCTGACCGGTACCGACGCATGCGCTGTGACTGAAGTGCACGACGACGGGCCGGGCGTCCCTGCTGAAATCCGGGATCGTCTGTTCGAGCCTTTCGTCACGCATGGCAAACGGCACGGTACCGGGCTGGGACTGGCAATTTGTCGTCGGATCGTCGAGGACCATGGCGGCCGTATTGAGGCTGGCGTGAGCCCCCTGGGAGGTGCCCTGTTCCGTTTTACGCTGCCCTGGGTTGGTGCGAAAAGCCGCTGACCCCGGCCCGCACGCGTCCGGCAGCAACGGGAAAAGTGTCCCGTGCCGGTGACCGGGTTCCCAACCGACCTGGCAACTGCCGCCTTGAGCCTTGTGGAAACCGCGCAACCTCGTGCGGAAGCTTCATGGCCCCGGTCGAACAGGCCTTGTGGCCCTGGAGATAGTGGGAGCCCGGAACCCTGCAGATGAAACCTCTGCCCCACCCTTGCAACTACCGGGTGCCGGTACAGAGGTCGAGGCGCCCCACGGATCTGACGAAAAGCATCCCCAAGCAGAATGCCCGGGGAAAATGGCGGGCATTGATTTTGCCCAACCATGGATGTTTGCTTCCGGATCTTGGTGCCAGCCCTCACTGGCAGAGCCGGACCCGCACGCTCCCAGGGGCCGTGCCCCCTTGGTTGGATGACCGCAACCGGGGCAACCTTCGACCAGAGCGGTTGGGAGAAGCGGGATGCCACGTAAAAGTAATCATTCCCGCGGCACCCGAGCCGGCCTACGACATGAGGAAGCGTTCTTGTCACCGACAAAGCGACCGGGGCCGGGTCCGCATCTGGTCGAACCCGGCCCCGTCGCGCCTGTCATCCAGCGGGCCTCAGAAGCCCGTCACTGCCCGCGGCCCTACCGCACCACTCGGAAGTACTTCGCCGTACCCGTAATCGGTATGACCGCAGGATTGTCCGTCGTCTCCGTCGTCCACGTGGCACCCGGACCCAGAACCGGACTGCTCTCCAGCCGACCCCCGGCCGGACTCCACGAGATCACCACGTTGTTCCCCTGCCGACCCACTGTCAGCACCGGCGGCTCCACCGGCGCAGGCGCCGCCATGTACCCAATCACAGCCCCGGTCAACAAGGGCGCATCCCCATCCATCGGATCCGGAGCGTTGTACAACTTGTACGTCACCGCCAGGTTGTCCCCGCCGCTGCCCTCGCGGTGGATGGCCTCAATGTAGTACCGCCTCCCGGCCTCCAGGTGGATCCCCATCGAGTACGGGAACGTCACCCCGCCATCCGGACTGAACTGGTCCGAACGCCGCTGGCTCGGGTTGCTCCCCGACACCCACATCCGCGCATTGTTCCAGGACGGCTGATGCGCAACCCACACCTTGGCCGACGGCTGGTCACTGTTGGTGCTGATGAACAAACGACTCTCATCGTCCGAACTGATGAAGAACACATAGTCGCCCGTCTGCGGCGGGATGAAGAACCCGCTCACCCGACGACTGTAGTTGTCCGCAATGTTCGTGCCCGACTCAAAGATCGTCCACTCATTCACCTGTGCCGGAGCCCCCACATTCCCGTACAACACCGCGTCAAACGCAGCACCCGGGAAAAACTCCTCCTTCAGCTTGCCCGGCACAAACACCGTGTCGGTCAACACCGTCACCGTCGCCAGCTGACTGGTCACCGACCCGTACGCGGACAACGTCACCACGCAGTCAATCTGCGCCCCGTTGTCGTTGGTCGAGGCCACAAACGAGTAGACCGTCGTCGTGGCGTTGGCAATC
>NZ_JAAKYA010000095.1:13649-14316 GCF_011044775.1 Limisphaera ngatamarikiensis
GATGTAGTAGCGCTGACCGGCCGTCAATTGATAGCCATTGGCACCCGGCATGGACCCATCCGGCGCCACGTACGTGCTCGAGTTCCGTTGCGACACGTTGTTGCCCGATTGCCAGGCGCGCGTCCCGTTCCACGACGTCTGCTGCGCAATCAGGCGCTTGTTCGCCTCGTTCTCGTCCGTGCTCAGGAACAGGTCGCTGTCGTCATCCGACGAAAGATAGAACACATACCGACCCGTCGTCGGCGGCACAAACCACGTGCTCAACCGTTGCACGTAGTTGTCCGCCCAATCCGTCACATCCATCGCCGTGATGAACTCCACAAAATCCGGAGGACCTGCCGTACCCTGTTCAACCATGACCCGCGTGACGCTGGGCCGATTCGGACCCCAAACCTCCCGCCGGACAATGCCCGGCACAAACACCGACTGTTGGACCGTCAGCGTGGCTTCCTCACTGGTCACCGTCAGGGCCGTGCCCGGAATCCTCACCACGCACCGGTACCTCGCCCCGTTGTCCGCCATCGTCGCCACAAAACTCAACGTCGGCGAGGCCCGACCCGGCAAATCCACCCCGTTGCGCTGCCACTGATACGTCGGCGTCAACTCCGAATCCGTGTTCACCACCACCCGGAACGTCACATCCAACCCCTCCCATTGGGTCACCGAT
>NZ_JAAKYA010000095.1:14447-37941 GCF_011044775.1 Limisphaera ngatamarikiensis
ACCGCTCTGGTACTCGGCACTGTCGGTCGTCAGGAAGTAGACCCCGAGGTTGTCCCCGCCGCTGCCTTCCCGATGGATGGCCTCAATCCAGTACTTTTGGCCCGCCACCAGCGGTATCCCCAAACCGTACGGCTGGCTCACGCCACCGTCCGGACTCCACAGATCGGAGCGACGCTGGGTAGAAGCGAGGGGACCACCCCCGCCGCCGTGGCTCAGCCAGTTGTTGCGGCCCGCCCAACCCTCCTGTTGGGCAATCAACCGTTTACTGGCAGGGCTGGCATTGGTGCCCAGGTACAAATCCGCATCGTCGTCGGCCGCGATGAAGAACACGTAATTGCCCGTCACGGGCGGGACAAACAAACCGCTCAACCGACTGGCATAGTTGTCAGCGAAGTTCGCCGGAGAATCAAAGGCTTCGACTGCCCGCACCTGGGCGGCGGCGCCGTGCGTGCCGGCCCGGATGGAGGCGAGGCTCACACCGGGATAGTATTCCCACTTCAGGTGACCCGAGATCTCCAGGGGCGCCTGCACCGTGAGGGTGGCCACGGCACTGTCCACCACCGCGGTTCCCACCGTGGCCCGGCACTGGAACTGGGCGTTGTTATCCTCCGGTGCAGCCACGAAGGTGTAAACCGGCCCGGTCACGTTGGGGATGGGCTGACCGTTCTTGAACCACTGATAATCGCCCACGCCGAGATTGCCGTTGGGGACGGCGGCGTTGGTGACGACGAAGCTGAGCGTCACTGCCGTGTGAGAGTAGACCGTGCGGTTCTGCAGGTTCTGAACAATTTGGAGATTGGGCGCAGTGGGCGCCACCGTCACGCTCAAATCGGAGATGGTGGCGATAGCGCCATTGGGATCAAAATCATTGTGCGCGGTCACTGCCACGCCTACCAGGACCCTGGCCGGAAACGCCTGACCAAATCCGAACTGCGTACTGGCGGTGTCGATGTCAGCGTACTTCGTCCAGTTGACCCCGTCAGTACCATACCACATGGTGATCACGCTGCCCTGACGCGTCAGCCGCAACCACGTGTTGGGATAAGTCGGCGCGATGGTCTTGTTAAACGCGTTCCAATCTGCGTTACCCCCCCGGGTGGCCCGCCATTGGGGTGCCACCTGGTTTTGGCCCGCGCTCCGCGTGGTCATCGCTGCGATGAAGGGATCCGGCCCCTGGGGCAGCCCACTGGCGTCCGGCACCCGGACCATCAACTCGCACTTGGTCCAGTGATCCGGTCCCTGGAGATCGTGCACACGAACCTTGGCATCCCACGAATGCCCCTCAACGGTCGTGTAGAAGTAGTAAAAGTTGTCGCTTTGGTTCCAAATATCATCGCCTCCGCCCACGATGGTCATCACGCCCGGCGGCGAACCCGTGTGGTAACCTGGCAAGGCGGGTGTGCCCACATCCCTGCCCGTCCATGTCTGGGCGGCAGCCTGCCACGCCAGCGCCACGGAGGACATCACGATGAGACTGCGAATGGTTTTCATAGGACAGGATTGGTTGGTCGAGTCGGTTTGGATGATTCCGTCAGGGTTCGGTTTCTTCTGCGTTCCGGTTTCGGGTTTGGAACAGCACCCGCGGCCGCCCTTGCAGGCTCCAGCGTCTGCAATGGTCGGTCTCAAACTCCACGGGATCTATTCACGCGCCTTTTTTCGCACCCTGTTACAAATCTGTCAACTATTTTTTGCTTGCCATTTTTCGTCTGCCCCCCCTCCATTCTGCAAACGGCCTTGTACTCGCCAAGCCGGGCTCACATGCCGGAACGCCACCGGTCACTGCCTCACGCCTCTGAGAGCCTCCGCGGGATCTCCACCCGGCTTGGTAGCAAGTAACGATGCCCTCGTGGCTGCGGATCCCTTGCTCAGCCCCGGTTCAGGGCCTTCGCAAAACCCTCCCAGCAGCCCGAAAGGCGGAGAACCGTCCTCCCACGGTCCGACGGCTGACCTTTGATGCCGGAAACCAAAAACGGGCACTCTCAAGGGCCATGCGCTCTGAGGCAGACCTTTTGCTGCCCCAGGCACCTCAGTTGACCGCGCCCTACTGCCTGACGCAATGGGATCGGACCCGCACCAAATCTTGAATTGCGCGGCGCCGAGCCGACCAGAGCAGCGTGTTCCCCGCCCGGGCAAACGGGTCGGGAAACCGGCCCGATACCGTCGGTTTCGGGCGAGGCGGATCCGGCTGCCCTCTGCATGCTTGCCGGGGGCATCGGAGGCTTGGCCTGCCCGGCCATTTCATTGAAGCGCCCACGGCGGTCTGTTGACCCAGTCCTGAGCATCCGGGGCTTTTGGGCAGAGCTCGCACGGGTTGAGGTCGCCGAGGGCTGAATGGTGGAATCAACGAGGAGCCCGTTCTATATCGGCCCACGGGCGGAGGCCGCCTGTGGTCCACAGGCAGGATTGCCTGTGCCACCGTGGTTCTTGATCGGCCCACGGGCGAACCCCTTTTGTGGGGTTCGCATGCTCTCCACAACCCCCGAAGCGCCTCCACCGCAGCGCTCCGGGATCCGCGGCAGTCATCTGTCTCGGCGGTTTCGGAAATCGTCGGGGCAACGCCTTGGAAAGGTGCGGTCGGACCTGCGCCGTGCGCGGCCGCTCTCGCTGATGGGGCCACTGGCCCCGGTTCGGAGCAGTCCGGCCGGGCGAAACACGGTCCGACTTGTCACGTGCGACGCCGGTGGTGAGACTGCACCGGCTGTGTTGAAGTTCCGGGGTTCAGCATGGAACCGGATCGGCGGCGCGAATGTGCCGCTATGGCGTCGGGTGTTGGTGGGCCGGAATCCGCGTCGCACGTTGCTGCGCGCGGCGGCTTTGGGGCTGACGGTTTTCGTTGTTCTGCGGTACGTCGTGACTCCGGTCCGCGTTCAAGGCATCAGCATGTGGCCCACCTGCCGGGATGGTCAGTGGGCCTGGGTGAACCGCCTGGCATACGTCTGGTCCGAACCCCGGCGGGGGGACGTGGTGTGCGTGCGCTTCACGGCGGGGGAACATGTGATGCTGCTGAAGCGTGTGGTGGGTCTGCCGGGCGAGCGGGTCGGGTTTAGAAACGGGCGTCTTCACGTGGACGGCAGGCCGTTGGACGAACCTTACGTGAAGAGCCCGTGCGACTGGGAGGAGCCGGAACGTGTGCTGGGCCCGGGCGAATACTACGTGGTGGGGGACAACCGTGCAATGCCGAGGGAAGACCATGTGCACGGCATTGCCGAGCGGTGGAGGATCGTGGGAAAGTTGATTCGATGAGAGTATCGCTACCGGTTGCGGGGTTGATTGTAGCGGTGGCGGGGGTGCTGGTGTGGTGGGCGTGGCCGTCCCCGGAACGCGCCATTCGGAAGGAATTGGCGGCCATTGCCGACGCACTGACCTATCCGCCCAACGAACCACCGCTCAACGCATGGAGCGAGATCAACCAGGTCTGCCTGCGGCTGACCCCGGATGTGGAGGTGGAAGTCAACACGTCGGCTTTCGGCCGCCACAATGTTCGGGGCCGCGAAGAGGTCCGCTCGGGATTGTTGGCCTTCCGGCAGCGGATCAACGGGGCCCGGGTGGAGTTTCCCGACATCCGCGTGTTGCTCCAGCCGGATCGCACCTCGGCCGTGGTGTATGTCACTGTCCAGGCCCGGACGGCCGGGGAATCCGACCCCGGCATCCAGGAGTTCAAGCTGCTGTTTGTGAGGCAGGAGGGTCGGTGGCGGATTGCCCGGGCCGAGACGGTGGAGCCGTTGCGTTGACGGGGCGGCGCCGGCGGACGGAGCTCCCGCCCACGGGGGTCCGGGTCGTGAGCCCTCGGCCAAGCGGGCCGGATCCACCCTTGACGTCCCGGATGCCTCCGGCGTCAGGTGGCGCCCCCGATTCTGTCCGGGCCGACCCGGCGCTGATGCAGCCGGTTTTGTCAGCCCGATGCTGTTGATTCCCCGCTGAAGGGGGTTCCGTGCGCACCAGCCGTGACGGTCCCGATGGATGAGGGGATTGGCCCGGGCCTTGTCACGCTCTAGGCTGGACGCATGCGCATCGTGACGTTGATCACCGATTTCGGGCTTCGCGACGGTTTCGTGGGTGTCATGAAGGGTGTGATCCTGGGCCGCGCCCCGCAGTGTCGGGTGGTGGACCTGAGCCATGAGATCGAGCCGGGCGACATTCGGTCTGCGGCCTTCGTACTGTACAACGCCCATCGTTGGTTCCCGGTTGGGACGATTCACGTGGCGGTGGTGGATCCGGGTGTCGGCGGGCCTCGGTCGGCCCTGGCCATTCGTACGGACCGGGCCTGGTTCATCGGCCCGGATAATGGCGTGCTCAGTTGGGCCGTACGCGACCAAGCGGTGCGGTCCGCCCGCCAAATCACCAACCCGCGGATGTTTCTGCGGCCTGTGAGCCAAACCTTTCACGGCCGCGACGTTTTCGCGCCCGTGGCCGCGCATCTGGCCCGGGGCGGTCGTGCTGATCAGATCGGGCCCGAAGTGCAGTCGTGGAAACAGATGCCCTGGCCCGTCCCCGACCGGGGCGCCGGCGGCTGGCGCGGAGAGATTCTGTATTTGGACCGGTTCGGCAACGCGTTGACCAACATCCCCACCGGCGACTTTCAACCGGAGGATGGCGCCCCATGGGCCTTTGTGGTGCCCGGCCGCAAACGGGCCCGGTTCCCCGTTGGAAGATTCTATGCCGGGGTCGGTTCCGGGGAACCGATTGCCGTGCCCGGCTCCAGCGGGTTTTGGGAGTTGGCAGTCAACGGTGGTTCCGCCGCGCAACGGTTCGGCCTGAAACCCGGCGACCCGGTCGAGGTGGTGCGGATGGGCCGAGCCCGCTAACCCGGCGGTGCACGGCAGGGATCCCGCATGGGTCCTCCGTCAACAAGGGTCTGCGGGTGGTGTGCCGCAGGGAAACGGTTGGAACCTTCATGCCTGTCGCCGAGCGACCCGGCCACTCCGGCTCAAACCACGCCGTAAGGGCATCCGGGCCAAGGCGGGTCGGCCGGGCTGTGGAGTGCCTGTTGTGCGGCCTGTTGTTCCTCGCGGACGAAGATGCTGCCGCAGTCCGCTGCCATGGCTTTGAGCCGGGTCTCGGCCGGTTCATCCAGGGGCTTGAACCGCCGCGCCGCCTCAATTGCCCGGTCCAACAAGTCCAGGAACGCCGGCGGAAACGCCGCCACCACACCGGGCTGCGAGAGCGAAAAGCGCAAGGCCAGCTCAATGTCCTCGGGCGTTTCGACCGACCGGTACCACCAGGCCCGGGTCCGTTCGACTCCGGCCGGCCAACTTCCATGGGACAGTGCCTTGATGGCCAGCACCGCTGCACCCCGCTCGGCCGCCAGGGCCAGGACCTCCTTGCCAAACCCGCGCGTGTAGAATTCGACGAAATTGATGGGGAACATCACGGTGTCGAAGTTGAACCCGCGCAGCGCCTCCAGTGCCGCACGCGTGGTGTGGGCGGAAAACCCGATCCATCGGACCTTTCCCTCCTCGCGAGCCTTGAGAATCGTCTCCATGGCACCGCCCGGTCCGAGCGCTTGTTTCACCTCATCCACACGCACGAGATGGTGCAGCTGGTAGAGGTCGAAATGGTCGGTCTTCAAGGCTTGGAGGGAACGTTCCATTTCCTCCCGGGCCCCGGCGGCGTCGCGTTTCTTGGTCTTGCAGGCCAGGAAGTAGCGGTCCCTGGGAATGCCTTGCAGGGCAATGCCGAGTTTGCGCTCGCACTCACCATTGCCATAGGCGGGGGCGACATCGAAATAGTTGACGCCGCGTTCCCAGGCGGTGCGCACGCCGGCGTTGCAACGTTCCTGGTCGTAGTGCACCAGAGCCAACCCGGGAAAGCCCACAATGGACAGGTGCACTCCGGTCCGCTCCAGGGGGCGGCGCGGCAACCCCTGGACAGTTTCAGCCGCCTGCAGGGTTCGATGGGGACCGGCCAGCGCCAACCATCCGGCGGCGCCGCCCATGGCTTTGAGGAATTCGCGTCGTTTCATGGAGACGTTCAGGGTTCGGGGTTGAGGCTTCATTTCTCGCAGGGCCCAATCTGGACCCGAACCAATCCGGTGGCAAGCGTTCGAAGGCGAACGGAACCGGACGCTCATGATGGCTGTCATTTGCCACGGGTGGGGTGGCTCTCGAGCCGGTCATGACGGAAGGGAAAGGTTGCCTGTCGGCTTCGGATCGGGCAGGCTTTGAACCAGGCAGCCCGGAACCACGGTCGGGAAGCCTCAGGCCTGGATGAACTGGTTTCCGCTGATTCACATCGCAGCCGGCGGGGCAGCGTTGGCCCTGGCCGTTGGTGCCTTGTGGGTGCGCCCGCGTCATCCGGCCCAGGGTTGGCTGGCGGCCGGATTGGTGTTGTTGGCGTTGGAGGCATTGTGCCAGTGTGGCAGCTTCCTCACCGACACCCGTGAATCCATGCTGGCATGGCAGCGGGTTGCCCTTTTAACCGCATCGTTCGTGCCCGCGGTTTGGCTGGGTTTCAGCCTGACCTTCGCGCGGGGTGAACCGGCTCGTTTCCTGCGCCGGTGGCGGTGGGTTTTGGCGGTTCTGGGACTGTGCCTGCCGGCCCTGACGCTGGCCTTTTACCCGGTCCTGATCCTCGAGACCGGCCCACTGCCGCCGCCCGGGAACTGGTTTTTTCGGGGTCATCCGGTCGTCCGGGTCCTGCACACGGGCCTGGTGGTGGGTGCGGTGCTGGTGCTGACCCAACTGGAATCCACGTACCGGGCCGCCGTGGGTACCGGACGTTGGCGGATCAAATACGCCGTGGTGGGCTTGGCGCTGCTGTTCGGAACCCGCATTTACACCGCCAGCCAGGCCCTGCTCTACGCCGGGCCCAATTTCCAGTTGTCCCTCCTCAACGCGGCTGCGTTGCTGCTGGCCTGTGGCCTCATCGGCCTGGCGTTGTACCGATCCCGCCTGGCCGTGCTGGATTTGTATCCATCGGCCGTGGCCATCCACCGGTCGCTGACCATCCTGCTGTCGGGCGTGTATCTCGTGGTGGTGGGGCTGCTGGCCACCTGGGTCACGCGTGCGGGTGGGGAATCGGCCTTTCCCCTGGTGGCCTTTGTGCTGCTGGTGGGCGCGGTGGGGTTGAGCGTGTTGTGGATGTCCGACCGCGTGCGGCAACGGCTCCGCCTGTTTGTCAGCCGACATTTTCACCGGCCGTTCCATGACTACCGGCAGGTGTGGTCCCGATTTGCGGAGCGCACCTCGGCGCGACTGGACCGCACCGAGTTGTGCCGGGAAGTGGCCCGCCTGATCTCCGAAACCTTCGAAGCCCTTTCCGTCAGCATCTGGTTGCTGGAACTGAGCCGGAGCCGGCTGGTCCTGGCCGCTTCAACCTCCCTGCCCGCCGGTCAGGTCCGTGCGCTCGACGTAAATGAGCTGCTGCCCGAGTTCACCCGACTGGCGTCCGAAAAACCCGGGCCGGTGGAGCTCGAAACCGGTCGGGCCGGTTGGTGCCACGTCCTGCGCGAGGCCAACCCCGCCTTCTTCCAGCAGGGCGGTTCACGCTGGGGCGTCCCCCTGGTGGCCGGCCAGGAACTCGTGGGGTTTCTGGTGGTGGGCGACCGCGTTGCCGGCCTGGCCTACCACCCCGAAGACCTGGAACTTCTGACCTGCCTGGCCGAACAACTGGCCAGTGCCCTGCGGACTCTCAACCTCTCCGAACAGCTTGCTCAGGCGCGCGAATGGGAGGCCTTCCAAACCATGTCCGCCTTCCTGATCCACGACCTCAAAAACACCGCGTCCACGCTGGGCCTGATGCTCCGCAACCTGCCGGTGCATTTCGACAACCCGGCGTTCCGCGAGGACGCCATCCGTGGCCTCGGCCGCTGCGTCCGGCACATCAACGAGCTCATCGAAAGGCTGACCACGCTCCGCCACAAACCCCGGATCCAGAAACGGCCCGTCCGGCTCGAAACCGTTCTCCAGGCCGCCCTCGAAACCCTGGGTAAACCGGAGGGAATCGAAATCCAAACCCGCTGGCCCGAGCTGCCCCCGCTGCTGCTCGACCCCGACGCCGTTCAAAGCGTGGTCACCAACCTGCTGCTCAACGCCCGCGACGCCATCACACCCCCGGGACGGATCAGCCTCGAAGTGTCCGTCCATGGCGGTTGGATCTGCCTGCGCGTGGCCGACACCGGTTGCGGAATGTCACCCGAATTCATCGCCCATAAACTCTTTCGTCCCTTCCAAACCACCAAGAAAAACGGCCTGGGGATCGGTATGTTCCAGGTCCGCACCCTGGTGGAACTTCACGGCGGACGTTTGGAGGTGCAAAGTCAGCCCGGTCAGGGCACCGTATTCGGCGTCTGGCTGCCGATGATCGTGGCCGAATCCGTTGCGCATGAAGCCGAGCCTGCTCATCGTGGATGACGACGAGGAGATCCGCTCCCAGCTCCGCTGGGCGCTGGCGGATCAGTACAACGTCTTTTCCGCCGGCGACCGCCTGCTGGCGCTCGAGCTCTGGCATCAACACCGGTTCCCGGTCGTCCTGCTGGACCTTGGTCTGCCACCCCGCCCCGCCGACCCCGACGAAGGCCTGGCCACGTTGACCACGCTCCTCGAACATGACCGGACCACCAAGGTGATCATCGTCTCCGGCCAGGGCGAAAAGGCCAACGCACTCCGCGCCGTGTCCGAGGGCGCCTACGATTTCCTCACCAAACCGGTGGATCCGGAGGAATTGAGCGTCATCCTGCGCCGCGCCTTTTACCTCAGCGACCTTGAACGCGAACTGCGCCAGTTGCAGGAGCTATGGGGCGGCGAGGGGTTCGAAGGGATGGTGGGCGCCTGCCCCGCCATGGAGGCTGTGTTCCAAACCATCCGGCGTGTCGCCCCTTCCGACGCCCCGGTCCTCATCCTGGGTGAAAGTGGCACCGGCAAGGAAATGGTCGCCCGCGCCATCCACCGTCGCAGCCCCCGCCGGGACGGCCCGTTCGTCGCCATCAACTGCGGTGCCATTCCGGAAAACCTCCTGGAAAGTGAATTGTTCGGCCACGAACGGGGGGCCTTCACGGGTGCGGTCGCCCAGCGAAAAGGCCGATTTGAAATGGCCGAGGGTGGGACCCTCTTCCTCGACGAACTGGGCGAGCTGCCCCTGCCCCTCCAGGTCAAGCTCCTCCGCTTCCTTCAGGATCAAACCATCGAACGGGTCGGCGGTCGCGAACTCATCCCCGTCAACACCCGCGTCATCGCCGCCACCAACACCGACCTCCAACAAGCCCTGGCCGCGGGCCGCTTCCGCGAAGATCTCTATTACCGGGTCGCCGTCGTTGTCATCCACCTGCCCCCACTGCGCGATCGCGGCGACGACGTGATCCTCCTGGCACGCACGTTTCTCCGTCGATTCGCCCTCGAAGCCAAGAGATCCCCCGCACCCCAGTTCAGCCCTGCCGCCCTCCGGGCCCTCCAGCGGCATGATTGGCCCGGCAACGTGCGCGAACTGGAAAACCGTGTCCGTCGCGCCGTCATCATGGCCGAAGGCAAAGCCATCACACCCCAGGATCTGGAACTCGTGGACCCGGGCGAAGGAACCATCCCGCGCACCCTCCGGGAAATCCGCGAGGCCGCCGAACGGGCGGCCATCCTCAGTGCCCTGAGGCGCCATCAGTGGCGGATCGCACCCGCGGCCGAGGAACTGGGCGTCAGCCGCCCCACGCTGTATGAACTCATGGGCCGACTCGGCATTCAGCGCCCGCCCACCGCGGACTGACCCCCGGCAGAACCCGCCGGGCCGCCCTCCCGACGCGGTCCCGCCGTCACGGTGAATCGCAAACGGATCGTCTCCGTGTCCACCTGCGCGCACAACCAACCGGTACCCACATAACCGTCCCACGCCTCCCAGGGCGGCACCAACGCCGGGTCCAACCAGGGCCGCCATTCCTCCCCGGCCATGTGCAGCTGCAATCGAAAACCCAGCGGACCCGGCAGCCGCGCCTGCCCGAAACCCTCGGGATCACTCCGCAACGCTTCCATCAGATGGCGCATCATTCCCGCGTAATCCTCAAAGCCCACCCAGCCCCGACCACCACCCGCGGCGGCCACCGTCTCCCGCCAACCCGGCCGTGTCACAAGCGATTCACGGGAGGGCGCACTCAGCGCCCGCAACCAGCTTTCCAAAATGCCGGGTTGCCTCGCAAAACCCACATACCGTTCCGAGGCAGAAATGTGAACCCGCTCTCCCTCCCCGCCCGGCTCCATCGGCGGCCCTGAAAAGGGCATTGGCACCGAATAGATGGTCCGACCCAGAAACTCCCTCTCTTGGAGCGCGTCGGCCCGCAACGCCGCCCCGGCCAACACCTCCGCAATGGCTCGCGCCAACTGCGTCGCCTCCCCGGATCCCACCAACCACAAACCCGGCGCCCGTTCCAGCCCCAGCCAACCCGGTACCCGCGGCGCTTCCTCAAAGTAAATCCAATCATCCCCCAGCCGGTTCACCACATCCCGCATCAGGTCGAAATCGTCCCGCCGCTGCCGACCCGCCTGCTGAACCGTCTCCACCAAAAACGACCACACCCGCCCCCACACCGGCCCCATCGCCGCCGCAGCCTCCTCCAACCCCGACCACACCTGCCTGCCCTGCAGCCGGTACCGATAAAACCGAAGCACCCCCGCCGGCACCCATTCCGGCGGCATCGCCTCCAGCCCCTCAAAGTTCACCAGCCGCATCAGCCGTGTCCGTTCCCCGGCCGGCACGTCCAAACGACAGTCCACGGACCACCCCTGGGCCATGCTCTGTACCCGCATCGACATCGACCGTACCGAGGCCAAACCCGCTGCCTTCGCCAGCCGCTCCACCGCCGCCACGACATCTCCCTCCCCATCACCCCCATCCTCACCCTGCTTGGCCCCGGCACTCAACCACCGCGCGGGCGCAGCCCAGCCGAAAACCATCGCCCCCGACAACCCCGCCAAATCCTCCGCCGATACCCCTTGGCCCTGTCGCAACGTGCGCACCGGACCACCGTCCAACCCCGCGAACACTTCCTCCAGCAACGGCAAGCTGTCGCTCAACCACAACACCTGCTCACGCAACCCCAACGCCAGTAAGAACGAGCCCGCACCGCCTCGGTCCACCGGTGCCCGCTCGGAATCCGCCCTCTGCTCCGGTTCGGCCCGGCTTCGCAAGGCCCCGCTGAGCGCCTCCAGCCACCCACCGTCCGGCACGCTCAGTACAACCACGGGCACACCCCGAACCGTCTCACTCCGGACCGACCGGCCCATCACCTCCCATCGCTCCCGGACCTTCGCAAGTTCATCCCGCACCCGCTCGCTCCGATCCCCCACCTCCAACGCCATTACCACCCCGTTCGTTCGCCGGTCCCCATCCGCACCTCCCTTGCACACCACACCCACAGTCCATTGCCCCTGCAACCAGCCCGCCAATTCTCCCCACGACACCGCCCATTGCTGTTCCGCCCGCCGCAGAACCCGTTCCTCCCATGCCTTCAAAAAATGCTGCCGGAGCGGGCCCATGACCGGGTCCCGCCACCAGCGCGCCACGGCAAGTTCCTGCCACTCGGCCTGAAACTTCCGCGTGTCCGGAACTGTCACCCACGCCACCGTGTCCGCCGGCAACCAATCCGGCGCAGGTGGCAGTCCGACACCGGCCAGGGCTGCAGCCAATGTCACCGCCCACCCCGCCAGCGCCACAAAAGCGCGGCCCCGCCGCTCAAACCCCGCTCCCCGGCAGTCCAAATCTCGCCTCCGCCCCGTGCCTGCACACGGACCTGACACCCCGCAAAAACCCCGCCCCTGATTCGGAAACAATCCTCCACGGTCGCCAGGTTCCGGGGCCCTCCGGACCGAAAACCCGAACGCGTTCCTCCTGCCGGGCCTCATGGGATCGGTTCACTCCCGCGCAGCACGGTCCGGCTCTTCAATCGCCCGCCGCGGCGCCGGCAGATAACGATAGGGACTGTTCGGGTTGCTGTTGTCGTAGGCAAAGGCCTCCCGGTGGTCCAGAAACTCCCTCACTCGCTCCACCGGAATCGCAAACCCCAACCCCTCTCCAAACGTGATCTTCATGTTGGTCACCCCCACCACCAAACCCCGCATGTCGAAGAGTGGTCCACCACTGTTGCCCGGATTGATCGGTGCCGTCGTCTGCAGATACAACACACCCTGCAACTCCCGCGCCTTCGTGCTCACGATCCCCTCGGTCACCGTCCGTTCCAAACCCAGCGGACTCCCCACCGCAAACACCCGCTCGCCCACCGTCAGACGCCGCGAGTCACCCAGGCGGACATACCGAAACGGACCCGCACCCGGCTCCTCAACCTTCAACAACGCAAGATCGAAAAACTTGTTCAACGCGACAATCCGCACCGACCGATACAGCGTCCGTTCCAACTGTCCGCCCCGGCGCCGAAACACCTCAACCCGAATATCGTTCTCACCCTCAATCACGTGAAAATTCGTGAGCAGGTAGCCCTCCTCGTTCAAAATAAACCCCGAACCCAAACCCGCAGGCGTCCGAACCTGCACCACCGCCTCGCCCACCTCCTCCGCCAGCTCCCGCACATTCCGCAACGGCAGGTCGCCATCCGCCACCACGTAAAATCGATCCCCCGCCCCACCCGCCAAACCCGACCCAACACCGCCCTCCATGCGCCCGACCCCATCCAGCCCCGCCACGTCGCCTTGCACACCATCCCCCGCCCGCACGGACCCCTCGCCATCGCCCCGACGCCAAAACGTCACCTCCCGACGCGGCACCACCAAAACCGTGTACCCCAGGTCCACCACCAGCGAATCGCGCTTCTCGGCCAGGACACGTCCACGAATCTCCCCGCCTCCCCGCAACACCACCACATCCGGCGATCCCACCCGCGCCGCCCACAGGCTCCACGCCGCACTCCACACAACCACCAGCACCACTGGCCACCAAGCCCTTCGCATACGCCACCAACCATAAAACCTCCACCGGCCCGGAGCAACGCCACCTTCGGAGCCGCCCCCCACCCCCACACAACCGAAGCCACCCGCCACTACCGACACGGGCCCGACCGCGAACGCGGCACAGTGGTGGGTCCACCCTGCGGCAGCCACCCCGCCACACCAGGGGACCGCCCACCAAACCCGGACCATCTCAGCCGGCGGTCATCCGCGGCGCCAAACCACTGTCATCCGAGAGTCGACCGGCCCCCCAAACGGCCATACCCCTGCCGCAGGCCTTCACCACAGCCGCCGAACCACCCAACATCCCCAGCTGAGCCGCTAAAGTTCGGCTCACGACAACACCGGGCGCACGGCAGCGCACCTGCACCTTTGACACCAATCGATCGCGGTTCAACTCCGCCGATGGTCCGAGACAAAAGCACCCGCCCCCCGGCCTCTGCCCGGATCGTCCCTTTGGGGTTTGCAAGTGGCCGGGGTTTCTTCTATACATGGGCCAACCGGAAAGAAAGGCGAACCGCTATGGCAGACAAAGCTAACAAGTATCCAGAGAACGTCCCGGGCAAATACTACGTGGACAACCAGTGCATCGATTGTGACCTGTGCCGCGAAACGGCACCCAACAATTTCCGCCGGAACGATGAGGGCGGCTATTCCTACGTCTACAAACAGCCCTCCACACCGGAGGAGGAAGCCCAATGCAAAGAAGCCAAGGAAGGGTGCCCTGTCGAAGCCATCGGCGACGACGGCGATCAGCCTTGAGTCCGTCCCTTTCAGCCGCCCCGCCCGTGGGAGGTCAAACCCGCCCCGGGCGGGGTTTTCTTTTCCCGAATGCTGTCCGCCAAATCCCGCACCCCTGCAACTGTTCAACCCGCCCCGCCCCCGGATTCTCCACCCTCCTGAACACCCCAGCTGAACAGCCCCTTCGCACAGTGGAGCGGTGCAGCCACACGCAGCCTCAATCCGTGCCCGCGCCGCGCAACAGCGCGCGCCGCAGCAAATCCAGCGCATACGTCGCCGTCACTTCCTTGAACGAAACCCGGTCAATTGGGTGGAACCGCCGTTCCACCTCCGTCCCACCCGGGCCCGCATACGCAAGGAACACCGTTCCGACCGGTTTCTCGGCGGAACCCCCGGTCGGTCCCGCAATGCCCGTGATGGCCAGGCCATGTGTGCTACCAGCCATTCGACGCGCCCCCTCGGCCATCTGCTTTGCCACCTCTGCGCTCACCGCCCCATGAGCCGCCAAAGCCGCCGGGGTCACCCCCAGACCCCGCACCTTCGACTCGTTGCTATACGTCACCCAACCCGCCACAAACGACGCAGATGCCCCCGGCACGTTGGTCAACCGATGCGCCACGCAACCGCCCGTGCAGGACTCCGCCACCGCAACGGTTTCAGCCCGCGCCCGCAGCATCTCCAGCACCACCGCCTCCAGCGTGACCTCCCCCGCACCGTACACAGCCTGCCCCAGCTCCAACCGCACCCGGTGTTCGGCTCTACCCACTCGCTCCCGTGCGCCCGGACCACGCGCCACCAGCCGCACGTCCACCTCACCCGCATGCGCACAATAGCCCACCTCAACTCCCGAGCCCCCTCCGCCCTCCAACACGGCAGTCACCCGCGCCTCCACCACCGACTCCGGCAGCCCCACCGTCCGCAGCACCACACTGGCCCATTCCTCCTCCACCGGCAGCACCTTCGCCAAAAGGGGCACCACCCGCTCCTCAAACATCGGCCGCATCTCGCGCGTCGGCCCCGGCAGCAACACCAGCCAGCCGGTCCCCTCAGCACGAACCGGTCCCTTGCCCTCTCCAAGTCCGGCTCGAACCTCCGGGCTCACCTCCAGCGCCAAACCCGGCGCCGTGCCCCACCGGTTCTCCAGCACAACCGCCCCCTCCGGCACCAGGGCCTGTACCCGGGCCCGCTCCGGCATCACCCGGTTCCGGGCCGCATAAAACGCCTCCAACCGCCGCAGGACCTGCGTATCCTCCACCAACCGCCGACCCAGCAACTGCGCAATCTCTTCCCGTGTCCGATCATCCGAAGTGGGCCCCAAACCGCCCGTTACCACAACCAATCGCACCCGGCCCAGCGCACCGGCCACCGCCTCACAAATCGCCCCGGCCGCATCCGCCACCACCGTCTGCCGCACAACCTCATAACCCATCGACGTCAGCCGCTCACTCAACCACTGCGCGTGCAAGTTCAACCGCGCACCCGTCAGCAGCTCCGTCCCCGTTTGAACCAACTCGACCCTCACGGCCATACCCGCTCACCCACGGCGCAACGCCACGAACCAATCAAGAAGTCGCACCGGTCCCCTCCGGGCCCGCCGGACGGTCCGACCGCAACACCCCAACAAACGGCAGATGCCGGTACCGTTCCGCGTAGTCCAAACCGTACCCCACCACAAAAACGTCCGGGATCTCAAACCCCACATAATCCGCCCGCACCGGTTCCTGACGACGCGCCTTCTTCTCCAACAGCACACACACCCGCAAACTTCGGGGCCCCAACCGTTCCAGCCGTTCCAGCACACGCCTCAACGTCCGACCCGTGTCCAGGATGTCGTCCACCACCAACACGTCCCGACCCCGCACGTCCAGCCCCAACTCTTTCGTGAAGGTCAGGCGCCCCGGCCGCGTGCCGCCCCCATAGCTCGATACACCAATGAAATCCAGCCGCAACGGCAACGTCAGGTTCCGGATCAGATCCGCCAGAAAAACCAGCGTCCCGTTCAACAACGCCACCATCACCAGGTCCCGCCCCTCGTAATCCCGCTGGATCTGCCGCGCCAGCGCGCGCACCCGTCGCGCCAGCCCGTCCGCAGGAATCAACACCCGCTCCACCTCCGCACGCCATACCCGGGGCACCCGGACTCCCGACCCCGATTCCTTGACCCTCGGCACCGCTTCCATGAAATCCGCAGCCTAAACCATGCCCGCCCCTCCCGGAAGCCCTTTCAGATGGGCCCCGGCCCCCAACCATCCCGCTTACCAAACCCGCGGTTGGCCGGGCAGCGGGAACCCGTTATCGTGTCATGCGTGGCGGAAATGAAACCGCTTTTGCGCACAATTCATGGGGGAGACAACGGGCCCACCCGCCCCCGGGCATATCTATGAACGAACGCGACGCCTTTCTCGAAGCACTCGAACAACCGACCCCGGAAGCCCGCGCCGCCTACCTGGAAGGCATCGGACGCCACAACCCAACCCTCCGCGCCGCCGTCGAAACCCTTCTGCGCCACCACAAGGACGACACCTTCCTCGAAACCCCGGCCCTCCAACGCCTCGCCCCTTCAACCCCGGCCGCTGCCCCGCCCTCAACCCCACCCACATCCGGCCCCGTGGAGCAGCCCGGCGACCGCGTCGGCCCCTACAAGCTCCTCGAAAAAATCGGTGAAGGCGGCGTCGGCATCGTCTTCCTGGCCGAACAACAAACCCCCTTCCGCCGCCGCGTCGCGCTCAAAATCCTCAAACCGGGCATGGACACCCGCGCCGTCATCGCCCGATTCGAGTCCGAACGACAGGCGCTGGCCCTCATGGACCATCCCAACATCGCACGTGTCCTGGACGCCGGCACCACCCCCACCGGCCGACCCTTCTTCGTCCTGGAACTCGTCCCCGGCCTGCGCATCACCGACTACTGTGAACGCCACCGGCTTCCCATCCCGGACCGGCTGCGCCTCTTCCTCCAGGTCTGCGCCGCCATCCAGCACGCCCACCAAAAAGGCATCCTCCACCGCGACATCAAACCCTCCAACGTCCTCGTCACCCTCCACAACGGCGCCCCCCAGGCCAAAGTCATCGACTTCGGCATCGCCAAAGCCCTCGATCAACCCCTCACCAACCAAACCCTCCACACCGAACTCCGATCCTTCCTCGGCACCCCGGCCTACATGAGCCCCGAACAAGCCGACCTCGCCAGTCACGACCTCGACACACGCACTGATATCTACAGCCTGGGCGTCCTCCTCTACGAACTCCTCATCGGTCAAACCCCATTCGATGAAAAAGAGCTCACTACCGCAGGTCTCGACAGCCTCCGCCGTATCCTCCGCGAGCAAGAGCCGCCCCCGCCCTCCCGCCGGTTCCTGTCCCTTCCCCGGGACACCCAATCCACCATCGCCGCCCAACGCCGAACCGACCCACACCGCCTCCTCCACCTCCTCCGGGGCGACCTCGACTGGATCACCCTCAAAGCCCTCGAAAAAGACCGCACCCGACGCTACGCCACAGCCCACGACCTCGCACGCGACATCGAGCGCCACCTCGCCCACGAACCGGTCCTCGCCCGACCCCCCAGCACACTCTACCGACTCCAAAAACTCATTCGGCGACACCGCCTCGTCGCCGCCACAACCACGGCCACCGCCGCCGCGCTGCTCATCGGATTCTCCCTCACCCTCTGGCAATCCCGCGAAAAAAGCCGCGCCTACGAACGGGCTCTCCAGGCCGAACGCGAACAAACCCGTCTCCGCCAGGAGGCCGAAACCGCCCGACGCGAAGCCGAAGCACGGGCCCACATCGCCCGACTCAGCGCCTACGCCGCAGACATGAACCTCGTCCAACAAGCCCTCGCCGCCAACAACCTCGGCCGCGCCCGTGAACTGCTCGACCGCCACCGTCCCGCCCCACGCACCCACGCCCACCCCGCCCTCACCCCCGATACCGCCAGCCCCGACCTCCGCGGCTGGGAATGGCGCCATCTCTGGCAACTCTGCCAGAGCGATGCACTCTTCACCCTCTGCCAGCTTCCCCACGAAATCGAATCCCTCGCGGTCTCCCACGACGGTCGCCTCCTCGCCATTGCCCCCATGGGCAACCAGGGCCTGAGCCTCTGGGACCTCCACAGCCGCACAGAATACCTCCGCCTCCCGCCGGACATTGCACGTCCGCCATTCGCGTTCTCGCTCGTCGGGCCCATCCTCGCCTTCACAGCAGCCAAACCCGGGCTCCCCAAACCCCCGCGCGAAGAGCCACCCACCGAAACGTCACCGGCCACGCAAACCGAGCAGGTCCGGCTCTGGAACTGGGAGCAACGCACCTACCAAATCGCCCTCCCCATTCCCGGACACCTCACCTCCCTGGCCTTCTCCCACGACGGCCAACACCTCCTCACCGTCGCCGACGGCGTCACCTTCACCATCTGGAACCTGGTCAGCGGATCCCCGGTCACCTCCTTCTCCATCCCGTGGCCGCGCGAGGCCGGCCGCCCCATCCTCGGACCCCGCACCGCCGTCACACCCGACCTGCGTCGCGCCGCCCAGGCTCTCGGGAACGGACGTGTCCGGGTGCTGGACCTCGAACACCAACGCGTCCTCTGGACCGCCCGCGTCGCCGAGGAAAACCTCGTCACCGTCGCGCTCTCGCCCGACGGTCGCCTCCTGGCCACCGCCGGCGGATTCGTCGAAGCCACGGTGCGACTCTGGCACACCGATTCCGGCCGGCCCGTCGCGCGCCTGGAAGGCCATCGAACCTACGTCCGCGACCTCCTCTTCTGGCCCGACGGCCTCACCCTCGCCTCCGCCAGCGGCGATCAGACCATCCACCTCTGGGACCTGACCTCACTCCCGGCCGAAGCCCCGTCCACACAACAACCACCCGGCACCCACACAGCCGCAGACTCGTCCACCTCCGAAGACCCCATCCCAGCCGCCCCCATCGAACTCCGACCCCGCACCACGCTGCGAGGCCATAAACTCGAAGTCTGGGCACTGGCACTCTGCCCCGACCGGGCCACACTCGTCAGCGGTGCCAAGGACGGTCAGGTCTGCGTCTGGGATATCACCGCCTGACCCAAACACCATGCCCGGCAAATCCTCCCCATCCGCGTTCGAGCCTGGACCTTCCCAACCAACTCCGAAACCCTCCTGACCCTCGACGACCAGGGTCATGTCACCCGCTGGACCGGCCCCACCTTCCAATGGGCCGAGCCAATCCTCGACCTCGGACCCGACGGGATTACAGACGCTTGCTTCTCTCCCGATGGTTCCTGGATCGCCACCGCCTTCCGCAACGGCAACCTTGCCATACACTTCATCAACCCCGATCAAAACCGCGAGCCCATCCTGCTCAGTCCCGGCCCGATCCGTCTCATCGGATTCATCCCGGGCACCAACCGGCTCCTCACGCATGACCC
The DNA here is from genome assembly GCF_011044775.1 of Limisphaera ngatamarikiensis. Taxonomy (NCBI): domain Bacteria; kingdom Pseudomonadati; phylum Verrucomicrobiota; class Verrucomicrobiia; order Limisphaerales; family Limisphaeraceae; genus Limisphaera; species Limisphaera ngatamarikiensis. Next base: position 33,467 of record NZ_JAAKYA010000095.1, read on the forward strand.
GCGCAGCGAAATCTACCAGTGCTGGGATCTCATCAGGCGCGAAATCGTATGGGAACAAACCACCGCCCGCTTCGGTTTCCTGTCAAAACCCGCAATCGCCCCGGATGGTACCCGGCTCATCGTCCCAAGCCCGCGGGATGAACTCTCGCTCGTCCCTCTGACATCAGGAGATGAAGAGACAGTCGCACTCCCCATCCGCCAGATCACAGCCGCCACCCTCTCCCCGGACGGTCGCTGGCTGGCGGCCGTCAGCCTCCAGGGAAGCGGAATCCTTTGGGACCGCCACCAACGCCGGACGTCGCCCACCTTCCACGGCTTCCTTCAGGGCGCCCACTCCGTGACTTTCTCGCCCGACGGCCGCCGCCTGGCCATCGGCAGCAACGGCGCCGAAGCCGTCAAACTCTGGGACGCCGAAAGTTTGCAGGAACTCATCACCCTGCCCGGAGAGGGTTCCATGTTCCAATCCATCGCCTTCTCCCCCGACGGCCGGGCCCTCGCCGCCTGCAACAGTCAGGGCAAACTTCATCTCTGGTACGCGCCCACGTTTGACGAAATTGCCCGAATCGAAGCCGCCAACCCCTGAGCATCCGCAAGCCTTCTTCGACGGTCAGCCTTCGACCTCCATCCACCGGCGCAGCCACGCCCGCGCATAGGTCCACCTCCGCTCCGCCGTCCGCAGCGGCAGCCCCAGTACCGAGGCCGCCTCCTCCATCGTCAATCCCCCGAAATACCGCAGCTTCACCAGTTCCGCCGAAACCGGATCCTCCCGCGCCAGCTCGTCCAGCGCCTCGTGCACCGCCAAAACCTCCTCCGACGGCCCCGGCTCCACCGCCAAACCTTCTTCCAATTCCACATGCTCGGCACCCCCGCCCCGCTTCTGCGCCCGTCGTCGCCGGGCCGCCTCCACCAGAATCCGTCGCATCGCCTCCGCCGCCGCCGCGAAAAAATGCGCCCGACCGGACCAGCCCGCCTGCCCCCCGGCAACCATCCGCAACCACGCCTCATGCACCAGCGCCGTCGCCTGCAATGTGTGCCCCGGCACCTCCCGCGCCATCATCTGCGACGCCATCTGCCGCAACTCCTGATACACCAGTGCCAGGAGCTCCTCCGACGCACCCGCGTCACCCTTCTGCAACGCCTCCAACAGCTCCGTCACCCTGCCCACGCCGCGCAACATGGTCACACCCAACCGGCGCGTCAAGAAACCGCCAAAAAACCACACGGAACCCGTGGCGGGTGCAGCCCGTCATTTGCGCATGTGAGGTTGGGAGCAAAAACATGAGCGCCATTCAACTCATGACCCGATACCGCAGGACCCGACCCGAACCGGCGCCCCTCCCCGGGGCCCCGGTCCCGGGACGAACCGGCCTCGCCATCCTCCTCGCCGCCTGCGTCGGGTTCGCCCTCGGCGGCCTGCACGAGGCGCCCGCCCCGCGCGAAGTGCCGCTTGCCAATGCCATGCTCGATCCCCGGCTGGAATGGCATTCGTTCTCGGAAGTGGACCTGGCCCGGGCCACCCTGCGCATGTACGCAGACGAATATGTCCGCCGCGCTCAACAGACCATCGCAGAAACTCTCCGCCAACGAGCCGAAAACCGGGATCCCACCCGCGCAACCAACCAACCCTCACTGCAACCCGTCATCGAACTTCTGGAAGACGCCCTCACCGAGTTCCAGGGCACCGGCTTGGAAACCGAAATCCTTCGACCTCTCCTCTTCGCCCTCAAACATGAAGGCCGCCACCAGCGGTGGCTCGACCTTTACCTCCAAACCCTCCGCCAACACCCGGCCGACCCCATCGTCAGCGACTTTCTGGCCGACGCCCAGGACCTCGCACGCACCACCGGCCGCGAATCCGAACTCCTCGACCTGCTCACGCTCCCGCTGGCCGCCGCCACCTCAAATCCCCATCCCATCCCCCAAACCCTTGCAGCAGGCTCCATCTGCACCCGATCGCTTCCCATCCTCCCTCCAACCCCGTGAGACGGATCCGCCACCACAACCCTCGGGACCATCAACCGGCTCTGCGGGGCCGGTGGGTCTGGATCGCCCTGACGACCTGCCTTTTCTTGGCGGCGTTGCGCCTGCATTGGATGCCCTGCCTCGTAACCGGCAGGAGCATGGAACCCACCCTCGCAAGCGGCGATTGGGTCCTGCTTGACCGACACGCCTACCGGCACCAGCCCCCTCAACGTGGCGACATCGTCGTGGCCCGCGTGGGACGGGAACGGCTCATCAAACGCATCGTCGGTCTGCCCGGCGAAACCGTCGAAATCCGCAAGGGCCGCCTGTTCGTCAACGACCAACCCGCACCCGAGCCCCATCCCATCCTCAGCGGACCGCTCGACATCGCCAAGGGCCAACTGCGTCCCGACCATTACGCCCTCCTCGGCGACAACCGCACGATCTCTGATCTCCTCCCCTTGCACCTGATCGTCCACCGCGACCAGGTCCTCGGCAAGGTCATCGCCGTACTGCCCCTGGGTACATTCTTCAAGTCCGCACGCCGTCACGAACCTGCCCCGCCAGGCACCCATGCCGCTGCCACCTGAATCCGCCACCCCGATGCAACGCCGCACCCAAACCGCCGTCTGCGCCACGCTGGCCATCCTCCTGCTCTTCAGCCTCTGGTGGCTCGCCTGCGCCCTCGAAAGCCGGCTGCCCCAAACCGCCCCAGCCGCCGTTCTCAACGCAGACCGCATCTACCAACACAACCACATCCTCACCCTGCACATCCGTGTCGCCCCGGACCAATGGGACGCACTCCAACCACCCGCCGGACCCAATCCCTTCGGACCGGGCCCGCGCGGGCCGTTCAACGCAGCCAACGCGGTCAATGAACGTGCCCTGGCCTCCGTCTGGATGCGCGACGCCGACGCCAATCGCGACGGCTTCGTCACCCGCCGCGAATGGCAGAACCACGCCCAAACCACCTTCACTCAATGGGCCACCAGCTCTTCCAACACCCTGAACCTCCAGGACCTCCAGCGCGCACTCAACGACACCCCCAACCCCATCGCACGCGGAATCACCGCCATGCTCATTGGCCCCGAAGGCAAACGTAACGGCATCGGATCCGTCTTCGGACTCGATTTCGCCTTCGTCCGGGCCGACCTGGAAATCGAGGGACACCTCTTCCCCAACGTCGGCCTCCGCTACAAGGGCAACGGCACCTTCCTCGAAGCCCGTGAATCCCCCAAAAAATCCTTCAAAATCCAGCTCGACCATTTCATCCCGCGCCAACGCCTGGCCGACGTGCAAACCCTCAACCTCCAAAACCAAATCACCGATGCCAGTTACATGAACGAAGTGCTGGCCTACCAGCTCTACCGCGACGCCGGCGTCCCCGCCCCGCGCACCGCCTACGCCCGCCTCTACCTCACCGTCCCCGGCCGGTACGACCACACCTTCCTCGGCCTCTACACCCTCACCGAAGCTGTCGATCGTCACTTCCTGCTCCGACACTTCGGCACCAAACGCGGCGCGCTGTTCAAACCCGTCACCTCCTCCCTCTTTGCCGACCTCGGCTCCGACTGGGACGCATACCGCCAGATCTACGACCCCAAAACCCCTCTCTACACCGAACAAAAGCAAAGACTCATCGAACTCTGCCGCCTCGTCACCCACGCCGACGATTCCACCTTCGCCGCACGCATCGGCAACTACATCGACCTGCCCGAGTTCGCCCGTTTCATGGCAGTCATGGTGTATCTCTCCGACATCGACGGCCTCCTCGGACCCGGTCAAAACCTCTACCTCCACCTCCATCCCAAGACCCAGTTGTTCCAGTTCATCCCGTGGGACCAGGACCGGTCCTGGGGACAATTCGACCGCATCTCCCAACAACAACGCGACCAGCTCAGCATCCACCGCCCGTGGCAGGGACAAAACCCGTTCCTCGAACGCATGTTCCGCGTCGGTCACTTCAAGCAACTTTACCTCCGCGAGCTCGACCGCCTCACCCAAACCCTCTGCACCCCCGAACGCATCGCACGGCAGGTGGACCACATCGCCGCACTCATCCGACCCGCCGTCGGAGAAGAAGCCGGGGACAGACTCGCCACGTTCGACCGCATCGTCGCCGGGGAACTCATCCCCCGCCCCTCCTTCGGCCCCTTCCCGCGCGAACCCCTCAAACCCATCAAACCCTTCGTCCGTGACCGCACCGATTCCATCCGCCAACAACTGGCCGGCCTCTCCAAGGGCCTCGAACCGGGCGAAGGTTTCCCCATGGGTCCCCCGGGAGGCGCACGCGGATCCGGACTCGGCAGCTTCGCAACGCCCCTGGCAACCCGCTGCGATTCCGACCGAAACGGTCAAATCTCACTCCAGGAGTTTGTCTCCGGCATGCTCGACCTGTTCCAACACTGGGACACCAACCACGACAACCAGCTCCGTTTTCTCGAACTCTACGCCGGCATCCAACAGACACTGACACCTCCACCCGCCTCGTTCCCACCCCGGCGTGAGCCCCC